>CAZYCX010000010.1:0-47920 GCA_964645875.1 uncultured Acidimicrobiaceae bacterium | reverse complement strand
CAACAACATCACGCTCGACGAGAAGTTCGACGACGAGCAGGTGCTCGCCGCCGCACAGCTGGCACAGGCGCACGAGTTCATCACCAGACTCGAGAAGGGCTATGCCACCGTGGTCGGAGAACGCGGTGCCTCGTTGTCAGGTGGCCAGCGCCAAAGAGTGGCCATCGCCAGGGCGCTGATACGCCAACCCCGTCTCCTCGTCCTCGATGATGCCACCTCGGCCGTCGACGCTGCAGTCGAGAGCGCCATCCTCGCAGGGCTACGACAGCTCGACACCACGGTCGTGATCGTGGCTTACCGGCGCTCGTCGATCGTTCTCGCCGACGAGGTGATCTACATCGAGGACGGCCGGGTCATCGACCGCGGGACCCACCGGCAGCTGTACCGAGCTCTGCCCGCATATCGCGGGCTGATCGACGCCTACGAGAAAGAGCCGGCGTGACCACCACCATCGCTCCCCCGGCCGAGGAGATCCAGGCGCGTCGTGGCGCCATGAAGACGATCAGACGCGGTCTCAGCCTCTCACCAGAGTTGAGGAAAGGCCTCGCAGGCACCATCGCCATCGCCGTGGTCGCCACGGCCGGCCGCGTCGTCGTCCCCATCGCCATCCAGCAGATCGTCGACGGGGGCCTCAGTCCGGACGGTGTCGACATGAGCTTCGTCCTCTCGATGATCGTGCTGGCACTTGTCGCCGTCCTCGTGACAGCAGCTGCCACCGGATGGATGCACCTCCGGCTGGCGCGCGTCGCTGAGACCGCACTCTCGGGGCTGAGGATCCGCGCCTTCCGCCACATCCACGATCTCTCGATGCTGCATCAGGCCTCGGAGCAGCGGGGCGTGCTGGTGACCCGGGTCACCTCGGACGTCGACCAGATCAGCAGGTTCATGCAGTGGGCGGGCCTGATGCTGTTGGTGAACGGGCTTCAAGCACTGCTCGCCTTGGTGGTGATGCTGGTCATGTCGATCCACCTCGGACTCGTCGTCGTGACCCTCATCCCGCTCATCATCTACATGGTCAAGTTCTTCCAGAGCCGCCTCGAGGTCGCCTACCTGACCGTCAGGGAGAAGGTGGGCCAGATGCTGGCCTTGATCGCCGAGACCGTGGTCGGAGCCCCCGTCATCCGGGCCTACGGGATCGAGAAGCGGACCCGAGAGCGGCTGGAGCAGGCCATCGAAGACCATCGTGTGGCGGGAACGCGGGCGGGGCGCATCTCTTCGGTCTTCTCCGGCTTCGGTGAGCTTTCGTCGGCGCTGGTGGTGGCAGCCGTCGTCGTCGTCGGAACGATCCTCGCCGTCAACGGTGTCACGACCGAAGGAACCGTCGTTGCCTTCTTCTTCCTCGTGCAGCTGTTCGTCCAGCCGGTCCAGTTCATGGGAGAGGCGGTCAACGAAGCGCAGACCGCGGTGGCCGGGTGGAGCCGGGTTCTCGACATCCTCGACATCGCCCCCGACGTAGCCGACCCCGGGCCCGATGGGATCCTCCTCCCCCACCGTCCCCTCGGCGCCCGCTTCACCAACGTCGAGTTCCGCTATCCGCGACCCGGTGAGACCGCGGAGGGGGCCGATGCGGAGCCGGCGCTGCGAAACATCGACGTGGAGATCCCGCCCCGTCAGCGGGTGGCCATAGTCGGTGAGACCGGGTCCGGCAAGACCACCTTCGCCAAGCTCCTCACCCGTCTCATGGACCCAACCAGGGGCAAGATCGAGATCGGCGACACCGATCTGCGGGAGGTCCGGTTCGACTCCCTGCGTGACCGCGTGGTGATGGTCCCCCAGGAAGGCATCCTCTTCCGGGGCACCATCGCCGACAACGTGCGCATGGGCTCGCCCGAGGCCGGCACCGACGAGTTGCTGGCCGCCTTCCAGCGTCTCGGTCTCGCCGATTGGCTCGCGGAGATGTCTCAGGGTCTGGACACCCCTGTAGGTGAGCGAGGGGCCTCGCTGTCGGTCGGCGAGCGCCAGCTGGTGACGTTGGTGCGCGCCGCCATCGCCGATCCCGACCTCCTGGTCCTCGACGAGGCGACATCCGCGGTCGACCCGGTTACTGAGGTCAGGATCAACCGCGCCCTGAATCAGCTCACCAGAGGGCGCACGGTGGTGACCATCGCCCACCGGCTCTCCACGGCCGAGACCGCCGACCGTGTCCTGGTCTTCGACGACGGACGCCTCATCCAGGACGGGCCCCATGAGGAGCTCGTCGCCGAGGGTGGCGTCTACGGAACGCTCTACGAGTCGTGGCAGCGCGGGACTTCCACTACCTGACCCCCCTCCATGTCAGACTGTGCCGATGACGGCACGAGCACAGTTCATGCAGCCCGCCGGCACGGTGGCCACCACACTGGGCGGCCTCGCCGGAACCTTGACCGGGTTGGCAGTCGGAGCCCGGATGACCAATGCCAACACCTCCTGGGGTCTGGAGGGCTTGGGGCGGGCCCTGTTGATCAAGCTGATCTCGCTCTGTCTCGGGAGCGCCCTCGGGGTTGGGCTCACCTTGCGCTTGTCGGGTCACCGACGTCCGCTGATCACGGCGATGCTGGCAATGCCTGCGGTATTCCTCGCCATCGTCGTCGGCCTCAGGATGTCGCCTTCCTTCGATCGTGGAGGCGTCCTGGCCAGCGTGCTCCAGATACTGGTGGTGATCCTCGCCCTGTGGCTGACCCGCGTGGTGGTGATGGCGTGGAGCCGCCCCGACCCGGGAACGCTCACCGCAGAGTGAGCTCCACTGTCTCTCCACCCCATCCGTAGACCAGGTCGCGTCCCTCGATGCGAACCGACTCGACACCTTCCGGAATCTCGACATCAGTCAACGACCGTGTGAACGGCTGCTCGCCGGCGTGGTCGTGGGCCAGCTCGAGGACTCCGTAGACCACACCGTCGTCGCCCACCACACGCCAGGCGTCGGCATAACGATCGGGACTGTCGTAGGGAGAGCTCATCGTCACCGCGAAGTCGTAGACCCCGTCGGCCCCGGTCACCGAGGCTTCCAGGACCTGCGGGTAGAGGGGGTTGTGGAGCTCCGGTTCCACGCACCGATCGCGCCCCACACCCCGCGCCGGATTGAAGTTGCGACCCTCTACCAGCGCTGATCCGGTCTCGTCGGAGGTGAGGTACGACTCGATGGCGTCAGCGACTGCGGTGGCGACGCTCGACACATAGGCTGGGTCCGTGTAAAGCCTGGCCTCGGCGGGATTGGCGATGTATCCCAGCTCGACGAGAGCGCTTGGCGCGTCGGGCAGTCTCACCATGCCGTAGGCGTCTCTCCCCTCGCTGTTGAGCACGGTCATCACCCCTGCGTCCGGCGATCGTTGCCAGGCGACATCGAACTCGCTCAGCGCGGCCATCGAGCGTTGGTAGATCAGTCCCCCGAGACGCGCGGACTCGGGCGTCTGATCCTGGACGAAGATCTCGACACCGGGGATGTCCGAAGCCGGCGCCTGCGGGGCGTTGTGGTGGATGGAGACCAGGGCATCTGCACCCACCAAGTCGGAGAAGGCGGAACGGATGCGGATCGGAACCGGGTAGTCACCTGTTCGGGTGAGCAGCGATCGGATCCCACGCTCGGAGAGGAGCTCGCGGATCGCCAGGCTCACCCTGAGGTTGATTTCCTTCTCGGCGAGGCCGCCGGCTCCCACCGCCCCGGTGTCGATGGGGCCGCCATGGCCGGGATCGATGACCACATCCACTTCATAGACCGGGGTGCCTTCGCTCATGAGCTCCGGATTGCCGCAAGGGGTGAGGACCTCGACCGTCTCCCCGTTGACAGACATCACCGCCATCGGTACCCCGCTCGGGGCTATCCAGGCCACCGGAGGTCCGGGAGGTGCCGTCGTGGAAGTGACGGGACCGGTAGTGGTGGTGGTCGCTGACGGAGCTGGTGTGGTAGCTGCGGCGTCCGGCGCCGACGTGGATGTCGGGGTCGGTCGAACCGCCAACCCGCTGCAGGCGGTGGCGAGGAGAATCACTGCCGCCAACCCTGGTAATCGTCTCATTCGGGTCTCAACTCTGGCACGGCTATGGGTCTAGGCGACGTAACCTCTCACTGTGTTCGGCCCGCTGAACGGAGTACGCACCGCGCTGGTGATCGCCGCAGTTCTCGCTGCGATCGTCTCCTTCGTCGCCGGCTACTCGGAGGCGGCGTTGGTGTTGCTGTTCGGTGTGGCGCTCCACGGCCTCGGCTGGCTCTACCTGTATACGAGACGGAATCGCACCGGGCCCGAGTGATTCCCCTCAGAGGCCGAGGCTCGAGGCCAGGGCCGCTCCCATTCGCCCCGCCCTTACCGACAGCTCGGCGTGCCGCTCCGATGGGTCTGGTCCCGGATCGTCGCGGAGATCGACATAGACCTTGAGCTTGGGCTCGGTCCCGCTCGGTCTGGCCAGCATCCGGCCCCGATCGCCGAGTCCAAGCTCGATGAGCTCCTGCTCTCCCAGCCACTCCGGCCGGTCCTCGCCCTCTCCCCGGTAGTCGGTGACCGAGGTCACCGTCACCCCGTCGACATCAGCCGGCGGAGCGTCGCCGAGACGCTCGATGGCCCTGCGCAACTCGTCTACCCCGCCCGGCCCCCGCCGGGTGATCGAGATCTGAGCACTGACCCACATCCCGTAGCGTCTCCACAACTCTCCCAGACGATCGAGCGTCGACTCACCGCCATCTCGGAGATCGGCCACCATGTCGGTGAACAGGAGGGCCGCCGAGATTCCATCCTTGTCACGTACCGTCGATCCCACCGTGTACCCCAGAGCCTCCTCATAGCCGAAGATGAAGCGACCTCCCGTCTCCTCCTCCACGGTGAGCCCTGCACGCACGATCCACTTGAACCCGGTGAGGGTCTTCTCGTGGCGGGCGCCGTATCGGGAGGCAATCTGCGCGAGCATCGGGCTGGAGACGATCGAGCTGACCACGATCGCAGAACCGGGGTCGACGTCGTTGCGAAGCATGTAGTCGCCGAGCAGACACCCGATCTCGTTGCCAGAGAGTGGCCGCCACTCCCCAGCCTCCGGGACCACGACGGCGAGTCGGTCACCATCGGGGTCGTTGGCCACGACGAGATCGGCATCCTCGGAGCGAGCCATGTCCAGCGCGAGATCGAGGGCCCCCGGCTCTTCGGGGTTGGGGAACTCGACGGTGGGGAAGGTTCCGTCCGGCTCCGCCTGTTCCGGCACCGCCCTGATCCCGGTGTGACCTGCCCGCCCCATGATCTCGAGAACGGTGTGGCCACCGACTCCATGTAAGGGTGTGTACACGATCTTCAGATCCGATCCGCCAGACCGAGCCCGGGTCGATGCCACCTCCTCCCAATAGCGATCGAACATGTCTGCAGGGACTTCACCCACCAGTGGTGAACCGGAGGAGAATGCATCCTCGATGCGGGGTATGTCGGAGGCTCCCGGTGCCCAAGCGATCTCTTCTTGGATGGCCACGTCCACGGGTGACACGATCTGAGCCGCGTCGGGCCCGTACACCTTGTAGCCGTTGTCGGCGGGTGGGTTGTGTGAGGCGGTGATCACCACCGCGGCCAGGGCAGACAGGTGTTTCGCCGCGTAAGCCACCAGAGGAGTAGGTGTGTAGTCGGGGAAGAAGAGCACCGGTATGTCCGCGGCGGCCAGGACCCCCGCCACGTCGTCCGCGAAGCGACGGCTGGTGGGCCGAGCGTCGAACCCCACCACCACCACCGACCCCGCCCCGTCGGTGACCGATGTCTTCAGATATCGAGCGAGACCATGGGTGGTGCGGATGACGACCGCTCGGTTCATCCGCCCGGGCCCTGCGCCGACCTCACCCCGTATCCCGGCCGTCCCGAACTCGAGAGTGGGCCCCATCCGCGCCTCGAGCTCGTCGGGTTTTCCCTCATCGACGATCCGCTGTAGCTCGGTTCGCGTGACTGGATCGGGGTCGGCGTCGATCCAGGAGCGGGCACGTGCGAGCAGGTCGGTCATCGTCGGTCGAGGCTAACCGGGTGCGTTCACCGGACGTTCTGCTGCCAGTTCCAGGAATCGGTGCACATGTCGGCCAGGTCTCGAGTGGTTCGCCAGCCCAACTCGACAGCTGCCTTGGTCACGTCGGCCCAGCTCTCGGCCACGTCGCCCGGGCGTCGTTCGACGATCTCGTAGGGCACGGGACGCCCGGACTGTTCCTCGAAGGTGTTGACCACCTCGAGCACGGTGTGGCCGTGACCGGTGCCGAGGTTGTAGGTGTGCACTCCCGCCTCGCCGGCCTTGCGGTCGAGGGCGGCGACGTGACCCTCTGCCAGGTCGACCACGTGGATGTAGTCGCGGACGCCGGTTCCATCCGGTGTCGGATAGTCGCCGCCGAAGACCCTGAGCTTGGGGAGCTGGCCCGCGGCCACTTTCGCCACGTATGGCATCAGGTTGTTTGGAACCCCTCTCGGATCTTCTCCGATCAATGCCGAAGAGTGGGCTCCGACCGGGTTGAAGTACCGGAGGAGCGTGACGCTCCACTCCGGCCGGGCCACCGCCACGTCACGCAGGGCCTGTTCCATCATGATCTTGGTCCAGCCGTAGGGGTTGGTCGCGTTGCCGATGGGCATGTCCTCCCGCATCGGCGAGGGAGCATCGCCGTAGACGGTCGCCGAAGAGCTGAAGACGAAATCGTCGACTCCGGCGTCGAGAAGCACATCGACGAGCGCGATCGTCCCCCCGACGTTGTTCTCGTAGTAGAGGATCGGATTCGCGACCGACTCCCCCACCGCCTTCAACGCGGCGAAGTGGATGCAGGCGTCGAACCCGTCGCTGGCGATCTTCGCGATGCTCTCCTGGTCACGAATATCGGTCTCGTGGAACTCCGGTGCCGTGCCGGTGATCTCACCGATGCGTCGGATCACAGAGACCCGGGCGTTGGACAGGTTGTCGACGACCACAGCCTCGTGCCCGGCCTCCATGAGGGCGACGACGGTGTGGCTGCCGATGAAGCCGGCTCCCCCTGTGACCAGGACACGCATTGGATTCAGGCTAGGCGGCCGGGAGAGTGACTATGAACGACGAGTAGCCCCCCTCGTGATCGTAGACGATCTCACCGCCCATCAACCCGGCGAGCTTGCGTGCCACGGACAGCCCCAAGCCCACGGATCGGGGGTCGAGGCGCCCCCGGCCCCGCACATAGGACTCGAAGATCCTCTGGGCGTCCTCGGGGTCGAGAGGGTCTCCGTCGTCACAGACCAGGATGTCGATGGCGCGGTCGCCGCTTCGCCGGGTGGCCACTTTGACCTCATCCCCTCCGTAGCGGACCGCGTTACTGATCAGATTGCGCAAGATCTGACGGGTGCGGCGCGGATCGGCATATACCCGGGTCGCCCCATGCTCCGGTTCGTACCCCACCGGGTGCTCCACCGTCTCCAGCACCCGGCGCACCTCGTCGCCGACGTCGAACGGCTCGGGGAACACGGTGACCCGGCTCACGTCCTCTCGGTAGGCGATCAGCAGGTCTTCGATGAGCCAGGAGGCGTCTTCGGCCTGGCGGGCCATGACGTCGGCGATCTCCTTCCGCTCCGCGTCACTGAAGCTCTCGTAGTCGTTGGCCAGCTCATGGGCGAGGCCCAGGAGGACCGACAACGGGTTTCGCAACTCGTGAGACACTGTTGCGACGAATTCGTCACGGGCCTGGCGCGCTCTCACCTTCTCGGTCATGTCGATGAGCCCGCCCTCGCAGTAGAGGAGGTCGCCGTCCTCGCCGAACACCGCCCTGGCCGTGTCCTGGACCCAAACCGTGGAACCGTCGCGTCGCCGTAGCTCGAGATCGAAATCGAGGACCTCGCCGGTCTCCACGATGCGCTCTAGCCATTTCTCTCTCTGGGAACCGTCGACGTAGAAGCTCTCCACCGACTCGTTCTCGTCGGAAAGCTGTTCGAAGCTGTCGTACCCCAGCAAGTCCAGGAACGCCGGGTTGGCGGCGAGCAGAGCGCCATCCGGCGCCGAACGGTAGAGAGCGACGGGGAGCCGCCGAAACAGCTCCTCGATCCCCCCAAGGGTCGAAGTCACCTCATTGTTATCGGCCAAACCCGCCTCAATCTCCAGCTTCCCATGGACGCTCCACGCGTCAGCCCAACAAGCAAAGCTAGCGACCAAGGCGCTAACTTGCCGGGCCTCGTGGCCGATTACATCGTCGGGGCCGGATCGGCCGGATGTGTCCTCGCTGAGGCGCTCTCCGCCCGACACACCGTCACACTGATAGAGGCCGGTGGAAGCGACCGATCTCTCGAGGTCGCCGTACCGGCGGCCTTCTCGAAGCTGTTCAAATCCGAACGGGACTGGGCATTTGCCACCGAGCCGGAGCCGGCTGCTTCTGGACGGTCCCTGTTCCTGCCCCGGGGGCGATGCTGGGTGGTTCGAGCTCGATGAACGCCATGCTCTACATCCGGGGGCGACCGTCGGACTTCGACGGCTGGGAAGATTCTGGTGGTCAGCGGGAACATCAACGCCGCCACGATGATGATCGCCTCCCGCGCGGCCGAGATGATCCTGGCCGGTTAGTTAGCCCTCGAAAGGCAGTTCGAGCTGGGGCTCGGGACGGTGGAACCGCTGGAGCCCATTCCAAGCCAGATGGTCCATGAAGACCCAGGAGCGGCGATGGATGGCGCTTGGTCCCAACGCCTGGAGATTCGCCTTGTGTGTCGGGCAGGGATACCCCTTGTTCCCTTCGAAGTTGTAACCCGGGTAGTGATGGGCGAGGTCTCTCATCAGACGGTCCCTGGTGACCTTGGCCAGGATCGAGGCGGCGGCGATCGACAAGGATGTGCGATCGCCGCGGACGATCCTCCTCGCACCGCCGACGAAGTCCCAATTCCCATCGACCAGGATGTGGTCGGGCGTCACTCCGAGACCCTGCATCGCCCGCTGGGCCGCCAGACGCTGGGCATCTGACATACCCAGCTCGTCACACTCGGTGTGACTGGCGTGACCCACGGCCCAGGCCTCCACCCAACCGGCGACCCGGTCGAACAGGGCCTCACGCTCCTCCTCGATGAGCAGCTTCGAGTCCCGGATCTTGTAGATACGGCGGTCACGGGGCACCACGGCGGCGCCGACGGAGATCGGACCTGCCCAAGCGCCCCGACCTACCTCGTCCACCCCCACCACGATGGTCGTGTCCTCGAGCCACAGCTCGCGCTCGACACTGAGCCCCGGCGACTGCCGCTTCAGACTGGGACGGAGGCGGGGGACGGTATCGGCCGTCATGGATCGACAGAGTAGGCACGCCCGACCGATTCTCGTTGGTTCAGCCCCGGGCCGTGTACTCCCAGACGCCGTTCTCGGGGATGGGAACGGTGATCGCGTCCACGACCGACCCGTCTTGGGCCGAGTAGGTGAAGATCCTCACCGAGGACTCGCCGGGGACGATCGACTGGCCATCGATCGTGGTCGAGAACTCACCCCAGCATCCCGTTCCGCACGTCGCGGTCACGAACTCCTCGTGGACGACGTCACCGGCACCGTCGATGACCGCGATGTTGACCGTGGCCTCGTACACGTTGGCGATTCCTTCCACGAGGTAACTGCCATCGGCCTGTCTGACGATCGGGCTGGTGAGGTTGATGGTGTGCAGGTGGTCCAGGAAGCTGTCCCGTCCGACCGGGTCGGTCAGGACGAGGCCTTCGGATCCATATGCCTCGACCGGCTCGTCGTCGACCGTGAACAACACTCTCGCATCTTCGTTCATCCACGTCAGGCCGTAGATGAGCTGGTTCAACATCGTCATGTCGGCCAGGAGCCCGCCGGCTCCGGCGCGAAACGCCTCGTTCATGTCGGGTCTCACGGTCCCGTCCTCCTCCCCCCACCACACCAACCGGACGTCGGAGGGTATGGCATTGTCGAATGGCTCGGGCAGGCCGGCGTCGCTGTCTGCGAGCAGAGCCAGGATCTGGGTGAAGTCGGTGTGGTCACTGAAGGTGCCCGGTGGTGCGGTGACCTCCACGTTCATGGGAACCAGCGCCGGGTTGCCCCCGCCGAAGCTGTTCTCCGGGCTTTGGTAGACAAAGACCACACCCGTCCACGAGGCTCCCTCCACCGGCTGCGTCGTCGTCACTCCCGGTTCGGTTGTGGTCGTCGCCGGGACTGTGGTGGTGGAGGTCGCCGGGATCGTGGTGACCGTCGAGGTCGTTGTCGTGGTGTCGGCCCCGATCGGGTCTCCTCCCCCGGTGAACAGCAGCAACGGGATCGCGAGCACTGCCACCAGCGCCGCCGCGGTGGCGAAGACCAGGGCAGGGCGGGGATTCTTTCGGGCCTCGGGACGGGCCATCGTCATCTCCTCGGGGTAGGGCGGCGGTTCGGGTGACATCGCCGCCAGCCGGTTCATCAACTCTCGGATCTTCTTCTCGTAGCTCATGACAACAGTTCCCCAAGTCGTTTCCGGGCGCGGTCGAGATGTCGTTTCACGGTGCCCGTGGAGATCCCCATCCGCTCGGCCACCGCGTCGGGGTGCAGATCTTCCCAATAGGTGAGAAACACCGCGGCTCTCTGCTGCACCGAGAGGCGGGCCACGGCGTCGAGCACCTCGATGTCGATCGACGCGGACGGGTCGGGAGTTTCATCCCGACCGGCCGTGCGCATCTCGCGAAGACGCCGCGACAGCGTCCGACGGTGATGGTCGTTGGCGACGTTCAGCACCGTGCGGTACAGGTAGGCCCGACGATCGACCACATCCGGCCAGGTACGGGACTCGAACGCCCGGAGACAGGCGTCGGTGACGACATCGGGCGCGTCGAAGGGGCCCACCAGACCGGTGGCGTACCTCGTCAGCTCCTCGCTGTAGTTCCGGTAGACCGTCTCGTTGTCCATCACGCCTGTGGCCGTGATCATGCCCCTGAGACCTACCAGAACCCGGTTTTGGGTGACAACAGATTCCAGGGTCGGAGACTGAGGGTGGTCAGTTGAGGCTGGGGTCGTCGGGGAAGGTGGACACCGCTGCGAGGAAGCCGGGCTGGCGCCGCAGGATTCGCCGCCACATCCCGTCGCCGCTGTCGAAAGGGTCGTCGGGCGAGGCCTGGACCACGTACCACGATCCTTCGGCGATCTCCGCCTCGAGCTGCTCGCTCCCCCATCCCGCGTAACCCGAGTAGATCTGCACCGGGTGTCTGGCCCCGTCGGCCGGCATGGTCAGGTCCACCACGCTCAAACCCGGCACTCCTGTGGGCATGCCGTCGGAGGAGAGCGAGAGGCCGATGGCGATGGTGGGGTCGACGGGACCCCCGTAGTAGACGGTCCCCGGCTCGGGCACGTGCTCACTCCAATCAGGGAGATGGGCGACCACCAGCTCCTCGGTGGGCCGGTTGAGCACGACACCGACACACCCCTCCTCGTCGTGCTGGAGGAGGAGCACGACCGTCCGATAGAAGTTCGGGTCGATCAGCCTCGGTGTGGCCACCAGCAGCTGTCCGGCGAGCGACTCCATGGGGTCAATCGTGGCACACCGAGCGGCGGATGCGCCAGTATCGGTTCGGTATGTTCGTTGGGGTATGACGCCCTCCCGTTTTCGCGCATCATCTGCGCTGAATGTGCGCCATTCGATGCACGAGAACATGGGGACCGCCTCCCCGGCACTCAACTTCTGGATCGGCTGACCGGTTACCGTGTGAGCATGCCCCGCTGGCTCGACGAATGAGAGCACTGGTCAAGCATCCCGATGAGAAGGGCCTCCGCCTCGAGGACGTGCCGGTCCCCGAACCGGGGCCGGATGAGGTGCTTATCCGGGTGCACACCACGGGGATCTGCGGCACCGACGTGCACATCTACGAGTGGGACGAGTGGGCACAGGCAACGATCCCGGCTCCGATGACCGTGGGACACGAGTTCTCCGGGCACATCGAAGAGTTGGGCTCGAACGTCTCGGGATTCGCCGAAGGGGAGTTGGTCGGTGCCGAGGGCCATGTCGTCTGCGGCCACTGCCGTAACTGCTTGGCCGGGAGACGTCACCTCTGCCAGCAGCCGCGGGGCATCGGGGTGAACATCCCCGGAGCGTTCGCCGACTTCGTCGTGGTGCCCAAGACCAACGTCTGGCGTCACCTCGACGACATCGATCTCGAGATCGCCGCCATCTTCGACCCCTTCGGCAACGCAGTTCACACGTCTCTCAAGTTCCCGGTGTTCGGCGAGGACGTGTTGATCACCGGCGCCGGTCCCATCGGGCTGATGGCGGTGGCCGTGGTACGCCACGCCGGGGCACGGAACACGGTGATCACGGACGTGAACCCGTTTCGCCTCGATCTCGCCGTTGAGATGGGAGCGAGCCGGGCCGTGAACATCGAGACCGAAGAGCTCGGACAGGTCCAGAAAGAGTTGGGGATGTTGGAGGGGTTCGACGTCGCCCTGGAGATGTCGGGCAACCCGGCGGCGATGCACGACATACTCGCCAACACCATCCACGGAGCCAACATCGCCCTGCTCGGGATACCCACTCAGGACTACGCCATCGACTGGACCACGGTGATCTTCAACATGTTGAACATCAAGGGGATCTACGGCAGGGAGATGTACGACACCTGGTACAAGATGAACGTCCTCGTCGAGTCGGGTCTGGACATCTCACCGGTGATAACCCATCGGTTCCCCGCCGCCGACTATGACGACGCCTTCGCCGCCATCACCAGCGCGGAATCAGGCAAGGTCCTCCTCCGCTGGGCTGACTGATCCGGGAAGGTGCTCCAGGTTGGATTTGATCCAGGAGACGATGTCGGCGATCACCTCCGGGCCCTCCGGCTCGTTCATGGTTTCATGCCGAAGGCCCTCGTAGACCTTGCGATCGACACACCAGAGCTCACCGAGGGGCTCGCTACACCAGGTGGGCACCAGCTTGTCGTCACCCCCATGGATGACCAGACACGGGGTGTCGAGCCGATGCAGCTCGCGGTTCAGCCGTTCGATCTCGGCAAGGGCCTCCGCCCCGAATCCCAGAGTTGCCTTGGGTGTCACCAGGGGATCTCCGAAATAGGCCTCCGCCACCGCCGGGTCCCGGGAGAGATGCTCCCCTTTCACCGGATTGGGCAAGGAAAGCCCCGGAAGCAGCTTCCCCAGGATTGGGACCACCTTCTTCTGCCATCCGTCCCCTCCGGCGAGTGCAGGTGAGGAAAGGACGGCGAGATCGGGGTCGGGCCGATCGCTCAGCAGGTACCCGAGGCAGATCGCCCCACCCAACGAGTGGCCCATGAGGACCACGGGCTTGCCCTGCTCCCGCGCCCACGTCACATGGGTGCCGATCTGATCGTGATAACGGTCCCAATCGTCGATGTGCCAGCGTTGCCCGCCGCTGCCGCCTGCGCCGATGAGGTCGAACCCTCGCACGTGGAACCCCGCCTCGGCGAGCAGCGCTCCGGTCCGCTCGTAGCGGCCGGAGTGCTCCGCCAGCCCGTGGACGAGGACTATGTAGGCGCCCGGGTCTCCTCCGGGGGCCCAGTCGCGCACCAATTCGGTACCGATCTCAGGATGGGGGATGGCGCGGGTGCTGGTAGCCATGTCTAGAAGATATACCGGGTCACGTCCTTGGGGAATCGGGTCCAGGCCAGCGCCTTCACCGGCGTGAGTGTTCGCATCCCGCCGGCGGGCTCATCCGCCCACGCGCTTGGCTCGGGGGCGTACTCGGGGGCGTACTTGCGGGCGAACTCGGCGGCGAGACGATCCCCGAGCTCCCCCTGGATCGGGTCCGCCCGGAGCGACTCTCCCTCGATGATCGTCGCCTGCTCCCCGCTCTCGAGATGGAGGACACAGCGCGGGTCACGTTCCAGGTTTCGCACGTGCAGCGTCTCCGGTGAGCCGTCGTACCAGAAGCGACCGTCGAGCCACACGCCCCATCTCGGGACCACGTGGGGGCGCCCGTCGCGACGGGTGGTCGACATCCAGTAGTGGTGGCTGTCACGGAGCTTGGCCTCGATCGTCTCCCATGACACGAACTCCTCTGCCTGCTCCACGCCGTAGCCCTCGGGCATCTCGGGGCGATCTGGCCTCGGCTCGCTCATGACGTCACGTGAAATGGCGGTGTGGCCACCCGCCCCGGGACCCAGCGGTCACGGACTCTCAACTCGATTTTCTCCCCTGGCCCCTGAGGCGGGCTGAGGTAGGCCAGCCCGACTCCGGTGTCGAGGATCGGGCTGATGTTGCCCGATGTCACCTCTCCCCCACCTCCCCCGGAGGTCCGAATTTCGTAGCCGTGCCGGGGAATCCCTCTTCCGTCGAGCACGAAGCCCGCCAATCTCCGCTCGACTCCGTTCTCCTGCTGCGCGGCGAGCTGCTCTCTGCCGACGAACTCGTGATCCATCGACACGGCAAACCCGAGTCCGGCCTCGAGCGGGGTGGTCGTCTCGTCGATGTCCTCACCCCAGAGTGGCAGACCCGCCTCCAGACGCAGTGTGTCACGCGCACCGAGACCGCACGGTCTCGCCCCGGCGTCGACGAGCGTCCTCAGGAGACCGGCACCCGTGTCGGCATCGGCGCACAACTCGGCTCCCGCCTCGCCCGTGTAGCCGGTACCGGCCATGGACACGAGACCATGTGGGGAGTCGGTCACGACGTTCCGGAAGCGACCGGGCCGGGTCCCGACCACCTTCTCGACCAGGTCGGGAGCATCGGGGCCTTGCACCGCCAGAAAAACGCTGGTGCCCTGGAGATCGTCGACGTCACAACCGGGCTCGGAGGAGAAGAGCGCCATCACTCGCTCGTGGTTGGCGGCGTTGGGCATCACCCAATAGTCGCCGTCTTCGCGCCACCAGACGATGAGGTCGTCCACGATCCCACCGGTCTCGTTCAAGACCATCGTGTACTGGCACCGGCCCGGTTCGATCCGGTCGATGTCGTTGCACATGAGGTTCCTGATGGCGGCGTGGGCTCCCGCTCCGTGGAGGGCAAACCGTCCCAGATGGGACACGTCGAATACCCCGGCGGCAGACCTGACCGCACGATGCTCCGCCAGGACCGACTCGTACTGGACCGGCATGTGCCAACCGCCGAATCCGACGAATCGCGCCCCGAGGCTCTCGTTCAGGTCGTGGAGTGGCGAACGCCTCATCCGATGAGGCGCTCTCCCCGGTCCTCCAGACGGACGATCTCAGGTTGGCCGGGCATGCGGGTTGGAGCCACCACCTCCTCGAGATGGTCGGGCTCTTCCAGCCCGTACTTCACCACCAGGTGCAGATAGTCACGCTGATAGAAGATCTTGCACTTGATGTCGGGGTGGTACTTCTTGAGCAGCTTGATCTTCTTGTTCTTCTTGGTGACCAGCTTCTGGTTCATCGTGGTGATCTCGATGAACATGTCGTCGTGCGGCAGATAGAAGTCGGGACGGAAGAACTTGGTCGGCTCACCGTCCTCGAACTCGATGGGAAAGCTCCGGGGCTCGTACTCCCATGGCACTCCGTAGAAGTCGAGGAGAAGTGCGAATTGCCGCTCGCTGTTGTGAGCGAACTCGACCTCGTGGGCAGTTGGGTGTTCGGTGTTCAGGGGGCTCCTAGTTCCGCCACCCCGGCTAGCTCTTCTTCATCGTCCGGAAACAACTGATGGATCGCACCTTCGACCTGGTCCTGGACCGGGCCGATGGCGATGCTGAACACACCTTGTCCCTTGCGGAGCACGTCCACCACTTCCTCGTCGGAGTGGGCGGCGTAGATGGTCTGTCCGTCACTGAGGAGTGTCACGTCGGCCAAAGGCTGTTCGGAGTCGAGCTCAGATCTCAGGATCTCGACCGCAGACCGGATCTTCTTGAGGCTCATACCGGCATCCAGGAGATTCTTGATCACCTTGAGCTGGACCACATCGGTGAACGAGTAGATCCGTTGTGATCCGGAGCCATGGGCTTGCTGCATGCTGGGGACGATGAGCCCCGTGCGCGCCCAATAGTCGAGCTGTCGGTATGTGATACCGACCAGCTTGCACACCTGTGGGGCGCGATACCCCGCCACTTCCCGCTCGTTGTTCATGACTCCTCCGGGTTACATGAGTGTAACTCCGCCGCAGGCAAGCTACTGCGGTACGGGAGCCGGTGTCAATGCTTTCCTGTGGAAAACTCGAAGAGATGGGTTGGCTCAGGCCTGCTCTCCCCCGAGGAAGTCCTCCACGGTCACCTCCTCGAGGAACTCGCGGAAACGAGCTACCTCTTGCTCTTCGTCCTCGTCCTCGAAGTGCACTCCGGCCTCTTCGAGGACCTCGGGCGCCGCCAGAACCGGGGTCCCGGTGCGGACCGCCAGAGCGATCGCATCCGAAGGCCGGGCGGAGACCTTCACCTCCTCACCGGACACATCCAGCGCGAGATCGGCGAAGAAGATGGAGTCACGCATCTCGGTGATCACGACGCGCACAGCCAGGGCTCCCACCGCGTCTATCACCGTCCGCATCAGATCGTGGGTCAACGGGCGAGGTGGTTCGACTCCCTCCATCGCCGTGGCGATGGCAGTCGCCTCGCTGGCCCCAATCCATATCGGCAGGTAGCGGGTGCCTTCCTGCTCCTTGAGCAGCACGATCGGCTGGTTGGAGGGCAGCTCGAGCCTCACCCCAACGATCTCGAGAGGGATTGCAGCTCCGTCGTCGGCCATGACGCGAGGTTATCACCGCCGCGAGGACACTCCATGAGCCTGGTCACCGCTGGCCGAGCTCGCCGGCGAGGATCCTGGGATCATCGACGAGACTCTCCATGTCCAGCAGCGCCCAGATCGAGCGGAGATTCCGGTAGAGGCCCTGCCAGTCGAGGCCGTAGCCGACCAGGAACTCATCACCCACTTCGAACCCGCGATACTCGATGGGCACGTCGGTGAGGCGTCGCCGGGTCTTGTCGAGGAGTGCGGCGGTCGCCACCGAGGCGGCACCACGGTCTTGGATCATCCTGCGCAAGGTGGTGTGAGTGAGACCGGTGTCGATGATGTCCTCGACGATGATCACGTTCCGGTCGAAGAGCGGAGTCGAAGTGTCCAGGGTGACCCCGATCCTCCCGCTCTCCCCGTATCGATTCAGGCCGAGAAAGTCGACCTCGGCGTTGAACGGGACCGCTCGCACGAGGTCCGCCCCGAAAGGGATCGATCCGACCAGAATGATCAGGAACAGCGGGTCCCGTTTCGTGTAGTCCCTTGCGATCGCCTCGCCCAACTCTGACACCCGGGACCTGATCTCGGCTTCGGGGAGGACCTCCGAGGCGACTCCGGGATCAACCATCGTCGGCACCCGCCATCAACCCCAGCCAATAGGTGAAGGTGCTGACCAGCGATCGTGGCGCCGGATCGGGGTGACGCGTGATGTCGATCACCGGAGGTGGGGCGGGGATCGGCTCGTCGCCGGGAGGTGAAGGTGGATCGCCCGACAACCCTTGGGCGGTGGTGTGCACGAATGTCTCGGCGGCTGCCTCCACCAGCAACGGTGACGGCTCCACCCGGGGCGACGAAGGTTGGAATGGGATTCCCGCGTACAGGGTCCCGTTGATGCTGAGGTCGAGGAATGCCCAGTCGAACAGCGCAACCGCGTCGGAGAGATGCGCCCGTTGGCCGATCGAGTTGAAGACCACCGCAAAGACCCGTCTGCCGTGACGCTCGGCTGCTCCGACATAGGTGAGGCCGGCCCGCGGGGTCTCACCGGTCTTGACTCCGATAGCGCCGTCATACGTGTTGAGGATCCGGTTGGTGTTGCTCGCTGAGCGCTGAGCCCCGGTCGGGGAGTCAGGGAAGACCATCATCCGCGCCCTGGCGATCTCGGCGAACGCAGGCAGTGACATGGCGTGTCTTCCCACGATGAGCATGTCGCGGGGTGACGAGTAGTGGCCGGTGGCGTCGAGCCCATGGGGGTTGACGAAGTGGGTGTTGTCCATGCCCAGCTCCGCGGCCCGCTCGTTCATCATCCTCGCGAAGCCCTCGATCGATCCCCCGATGTGCTCGGCGATCGCCGCAGCCGCGTCGTTCCCCGACCGGATTAGGGCGGCTCGAACCAGTGACCCGAGACTCACCGTCTCCCCCGCGACCAGGCCGATCTCTTGCCCGCCGGTGGCGGCGGCATCCTCGGAGATCAGGACCCCTTCTTCGAGGCTCCCGTTTTCCAGGGCCACCACGACGGTCATGATCTTGGTGATCGAGGCCATAGGACGAGGTGTGTCGGCGCTCCGCTCGGCGAGCACCGACTCAGTGAGCTCGTCGTAGACGATCCACGCCGACGCCGTCACCGGTGGCGGGCCCTCCCGGGGGAAACCGTCCTGGTTGTGGATTGGAAACACGAACCCTGTCGCACTCGCCGGTAGGGCGAACAAGACCGTCGACAGGGCCGCCAGGACGGCCAGACGAACCACTCTTCTCATGATTTCAGATGCTGTCTGAGCTCCGCGGCGAGTAGGGCCCGGTGCATTGCCTGCACCGAGTCCGACGTCGACTCCAGCAGGTCCTTGGCTCTCGCTTTCGCCTCCGGGTTTGATGCCTTGAGCAGTGGTGCCACGAGTTGCATCAGCAGGTCGGCTTCTCGCTCTGATGAGAGTCTGACGGTGCGCAGGTGGCGCGCCTCCAGGCCCTGGTCCATGAGGCGCTTGGCCTCCACGGCCACGATCCCTGCCTCTGGCGGGAACACCACCGAGTCGCGGATCGGTCGGATCAAGCCTATGTCGATCAACGCGTCTAACTCATCTTCTTCCAGCTTGGACCGCTTCAACAGCTCCGAGCGGTCCAGGGGCTCTCCTTGTTGGTCGAGACTCTGGGTGGATGACGTCGAGGCTCCCGACACGTCCTCCCCTCGCTCCCAGAGCGTGAGCTTCGACTTGATCACCTTGAGGGGAAGGAAGTGGTCACGCTGCTGCTGGAGGATGAAGCGGAGACGAGCCACGTCGGTGCCGTCGAACTGGCGGTACCCGCTTCCCGATCGGTCCGGGTCGATGAGATCCTGACTTTCGAGGAACCGGATCTTCGATACCGAGACGTCTGGGAAGTCGTCGCGGAGGAGATTGATCACCTCCCCGATGCTGAGGAGATCGCCCTCAGGCATCACCGTGGGCTACCACGAAATGGAACCGTCCCACGAGGACCTCGTCCCCCGCCTCGAGCTGGGCGCTGTCGACCCTCTCGTCGTTCACGTATGTCCCGTTGGTGGAGCCACTGTCCTCGACGGCGAGGGTTTCGCCGTTGGTAACGAACCGGCAGTGCTGCCGGGAGACCGTCACATCGTTGAGGAAGATGTCGCTCTCGGGATGTCGACCCACGGTCGTGTTCCCTTCCCGCAGGATGAAGGTCAACCCCGTGCGCGGCCCTTTCTCGACCACGAGGGCGTATCCCGAGAGACCCTCGATGTGGGCAGCCTCATCCGGGCTGAGCGGATGCTCCGCCCGGTCAGCGATGGGCACGTAGACCACGGTGGGATCGGTCTCGACCTCTACCTCAGGTTTGGGCTCTATCTCAGGTTTGGGCTCGTTGGCTTCTCTGCCCTCGGGTTCCGTCACAAGTGCGATCTTAGGTAGTTCGACGCTGCTCCCGCGACGCCTATTCGGTGAGGTCCTTGTATGCCGCTGCATCTAGCAGCTCTGAGGTGTCTATCTCCCCGCTCACGTCGATCTCGACCAGCCAGCCCTCGTCGTAGGGGCTGGCGTTCACCAGTTCGGGGCTCTCCGCCACCTTCTCGTTCACTGCGGCGATCGTTCCCGCGAACGGTGCATACACCTCCCCGACAGACTTGGTGCTCTCGATCTCGACCAGGAGGTCGTTCTTGTCGACTTCCCCGCCCGACTCTGGTAGTTCCACGTATACGACGTCGCCGAGTTGGTCCTGGGCGTAGTCCGTGATGCCGATGCGCACGGTCGCGTCGCCTATCTGGCGAATCCACTCGTGCTCGTCGGTGTAGTGAAGATCTTCTGGTGTGTTCATCAACTCTCCTCAGGACTGGCCGCCGACTCTAATTCTGACACGATGCGAATGGCGTCACCGGTGTACTGGATGGCGGTGGCCCAGTACAGGATCAGTCCGGCGATCCCCCCAACCCAGGCGAGGGGGCGTGTGACCAAAGCGAGGAACGGGATTGCGGCCATATAGAACCATCCGATCGAGGAGTAGATGACAAAGGTGGCCACCTTTCCGAGCCATCTCACCTCGAGGGTCCCGCCCCGCCGCGCCACCAGGATGAACGTGACCACCGCCATGTACACCTCCCTGACGATCAGGGTGATGCCGATCACCGGTGGGACGATCCCCTCGATGAGGCCGGCTATGACTGCCGAGGCGATCATCAGCCGGTCGGCGACCGGGTCGAGGGTCTTGCCCAGCTTGGTCACCTGGTTCAGACGTCGTGCCAGATAGCCGTCTATCCAGTCGGTGGTGGCCACCACGGCGTACAGGATTGTGGCCGCGGCTATCTCCTCCGCTCCGAGGACCAGCCACCAAAAGACGGGGATGAGGGCCAGGCGGAGGAACGATATGACGTTGGGGATCGTGAAGACCCGGTTGGAGACCTGCTCTTCGGGCACCGGGCGAGAGTAGCCCTCAGTTCGCCGGCTTCACGTCCCGGATGCCGCCGAGACGTGCCTGGAGCCCGCCCAGCCCGGTCCCGACGTCGAAGGTCACCCGATCCGCGCGGTAGACCTCGACGATGTCACTGCTGTAGAGAGGCAGATAGGGAAGGTCGACGCTCAAGATCGACTCCATCTCCCACAACGCCTCCCGAGCCGTCTCGACATCGGCGGCCTGCAAATAGGCGGCGTGGGCGGTGTCGAACTCCTCACTGGCATAGCCGGTGTTGTTCATTGGCCCCCCTGTCGCGAAGAGAGCCCCGTAGTAGCTGGGGAGGGCCGGGTTGCCCAAAGTCCAGCCGAGGAGATACATGTCGTAGTGGAGGCCTCCCTCGTCGTCGGGAGTGAACGCCAGGTCGACGACGGTGTCGAAGTCGGTCTCCACCGCTCGCGTCTCGAAGCCCAGGATGGCAAGCGTGTCGGCGATGGCACGGGCATATTCGGCGCGGGCGGGGTCGTAGGCATCGCCCGGGGTGAGGATCGTCAACGGGGCGATGGGTGCCCCTTCGGCGGTGAGACCCGCTCCCAGAACCGGCTCACCGTTATCGCCGACGGTCGGGAGGCTCTCCCACGTGTAGCCGGCGTCCTCGAGTACTTCCACGGCACGGGCCAGACGCGCCTCCAGCTCTCCGTGGTATCTCTGGTCATTGACACTGGCCGACTCGGTGTCGAACCACTGGCTGTTGGCCGCAGGGATCATCGCATGGGCAGCGGAGCCGGCGTGAGTGATGGCCTCGGCGAGCTGCCCCCGATCGACGAGCAGGGTCAGAGCGGTGCGGAATGCCGGATCTGACATCGGTGCCCGGGTCAGGTTGAAGCCGAGGTAGCGGATGTTGTTGCCCGGGCTGTGGAGCAACTCGACACCCGGGACTCCCTCCAGGTCTTCGATCTGGCCTTCGGTGAGCCCCTTCGGGCTGAGCAGGTAGTCGATCTCGTCGTCAGCCAGCGCTGCCAGTGCGGTTGTCTCGTCGACAAACACCTGGTAACGGACCACGTCGGGAGTGTCGGCGTTGGGGTAGCCGTCGTTCCTGATGCTGACGATGTGATCCTCGCCGATCAACGAGATGACCAGCGGCCCCCCTGCGACGTCCCCATCACCGGGGAGGTCATAGAGATCCTGGGCAGAGATGCCGTCGATGACGTCCTCCCAGACATGGGCAGCCATGATCGGCGCGGTTCCGACGGCATGGGGCCAGACCGCCAGCCGCGGCTGCTCGGTGAAATGGATTCGAAGCCCGTGGGCTCCATCGGCCTCTATCGCCTCCACAGTCTCCGGGAAGGCCTCGGCCCAGCTCCCACCCAGTTCCAGAATGCGGACGGTTTCGAAGGTGAAAACGATGTCACCCGACGTGATCGGTGTCCCATCACTCCACTTGAACCCGGCGTCGAGATCCACTTCGACCATCCAACCGGCTTCCCCCTCGACGGGTTCGCCGTGGTCGGCGGCGAGCTCGGGATGGAGAGTGCCGAGATTCGTGCTCGAAGTGAACAGTGCCGGCTTGGTCGGGCCCAGGACATACGAGTTCCACACCGAGGGCTGCTCACCGTAGAACGCCCAGAAGTTATCGGTGCTCACCCCGGCCAGCACCCCGATCCGATAGATGAAAGGCTCGGGCGGTACGGTGGTCGTGGTTGCATCGGCCCCGGTGGCGAGGGTGGTGGTGCTGTCGGGCGCGCCGATCTCGACCCGCCCGTCGTCTTGACCGGCTCCGACCTGGGCAACTCCCAAGACCACGAGCGCGGCAAGAACGGTCGATGCCAAGATTGTTCGAAGAGTTCTGCTTTCCAAGCCCATCCTCGACAGGAAGATCGGCACTTTGAAGGCGGTCTTGAAGGGTTCTAGACCGATTGCCGCAGTCGAGTCACCGCCTCTTCGAGGATTGCGGAGCCCTTGCAGAAGGCAAATCGGACCAGACCGGAGCCCAATTCCGCCCGCTGGTAGAAGACGCTCGGGGGAATGGCGGCCACCCCAGCCTCGGAGACCAATCGTCGGCAGAACTCGCGATCGTCGACGGCGTCGGGGTGACCGGCCATGAGGAAATAGGTCCCCTCCGGTGGGTAGGGCTGGAACCCGGCCGACTCCAGCCCTTTGGTGAGCAGATCACGCTTGTCGCGGTATGACTCTCGCATCGCCTGATAGAAGGAGTCTGGAGCCTCCATGGCGGCGACGGCGCCATGCTGAACCGGGGTGGGGGTGGTGAAGGTGAGGAACTGGTGCGCCGCCCGGAGACCCGCGCTGAGCTCCCCCGGGCCGATCCCCCACCCCAACTTCCAGCCGGTCAGCGAAAAGGTCTTGCCCAACGAGGAGAGGGTCAGGGTCCGCTCCCACATCCCATCGAAGGTGGCCAGGCGCTGGTGAGCATTCTCGAACGTCATCTCCTCGTACACCTCGTCGCAGATGGCGATGGCGTCGTGTTCGATGCAGAGGTCGGCGATCGTCTGCAACTCCTCGGTGGTGAACACCCTCCCGGTCGGGTTGTGGGGGTTGTTGACCAAGATCGCACGGGTCCGAGGCCCGAAAGCGGACCGCAGCTCCTGGGGATCGAGCGCGAAGTCGGGAGGGCGCAGGGCCACATACCTCGGGGTGGCCTGGGCCAGGGCAACGTTGACCGGGTAGGCGTCGTAGTACGGCTCGATGATCACCACCTCGTCACCGGGGTCGATGAGACCGAGGAAGCTCGCCGCCAGAGCTTCGGTGCAGCCACAGGTGACGGTGATCTCGGTGCTGGGGTCGAGGTCGCGGTGGAACAGTTTCCCGTATCTCTTGGCGATGGCGGCCCGGAGCTCAGGGATCCCGGGGCTCGGTGGATACTGGTCGTTTCCCCCTTCGGCCATCGAGCGTGCCGCCGCGTCCTTGACGAAGTCCGCACCGTCCCAGTTGGGGAAACCCTGACCGAGATTGATGGCGTCGTGCTCCACGGCGAGCTGGGTCATCTCGGTGAAGATGGTGACCCCGAAAGGAGCGAGACGGTCGGAGACTGACATCGTCGGGACAATACGGCTTGAGGCGGCGATACGTCTACCATCGGTGCCTCACGGGCCGTAGCTCAGCTTGGTAGAGTGCTGGTCTGGGGGACCAGAGGTCGCGGGTTCAAGTCCCGCCGGCCCGACGTTACGTGCCTGTTCGGCATTTCTGTCCCAAGTGCGGCTTATCTTCGTCGTCGTGGGCAGGAGAAGCTGGACTGACGATCAGCTCCGCCATGCGGTGTCCCGACAGACGTCTTGGCGCGGTGTGCTGCGTCAACTGGGGCTGAAGGCGACTTCAGGCGGCTCTGTAGGTGTCGTGAGAAGGCGTGCCGGGGAGCTCGACCTCGACACCTCACACTTCAGCGGTAATCGTCGGTGGTCGCATGCCCAGTTGGAGCAAGCGATCCAGCTCTCTTCGTCTTGGCCTGAGGTGGCCGAGCGCCTGGGGCTGATCCGGGAGCGGCGCACCGGTCTTCGACTCAAGGGAGATGCCCTTCGGCTCGGATTCGATGTCTCACACCTCGAAGACGTTCACCCACATCAGCGGGACGATCGCTACAGGGTGCCTCCCCAGCTCTCCGAGTTGCGGAGGGCCGCTCCCTCTCTGGCGGCCGCTTGGTTCACGTTACGAGGCTTCGCGGTGACCTTTCCGATCGAACCGCAGGAATACGACCTCCTGGTGACAGGCCCCCGCCAGGTAATGCGGGTCCAGGTCAAGAGCACGACTTCACTGACGTCGAACGGCAAGTGGCAAGTCGGGATAGGGCAAAGACCGCATTCAGTGACCAAGACCGGAGCGAGGGCTCCCTACGATCCGGAATCGATCGATCTGTTCGCCGTGATCAATGGAGTCGGCGACTTGTATCTGATTCCCATGCAGGTCGTAGCCGGCCTGACCGGCATCTACTTGAGCGCGTACGGGGACTACAAAGTGGGGGACGTCTCCAGCTTGCTCGCCGATTCGTGTTGAAACCCCCGGTGCTGCACCCTTAACGTAGCTCTGCTATCACACCGAGGCGCTGCGATGAGGAGTCCCACCGGGTTGTTGTACGGGCTGGCTACGGGGCTCCTGGTCGCCTGGATGATCGTTTCGGTCGCCGAGTCGTTCCAACGGTGGTTGCTGCTGGGAGCGGCCCTGGCCCTGGCGAGTGCACTCTTCTTCCACCAACGAGCCGTGGCCCGCTCCAAGGGGCGCCGGTGGCGCAAGACCACCTGACCGCTCAGAAGACGGCCTGCCACAGCCAGACGATCCCCTCGACCAGACGCCAGCCCAGGTAGAGCACCACCAGCACGACCATCACTTTGAACGACCACGGTGTCTTGAGGTCGTCGTGTGGCCGCGGCTCGGTCATCGCTCGCCTCGTTTCCTGGTGACGAAGTGAATGGGGTTCCCGGTGAAGTCGTGGGCGCTGCGCAACCGGTTCTCCAGGAAGCGGAGGTAATCATCACCGAGCTCTCCGCCGGACACGAACAGAACGAAAGTCGGTGGTGCCGTGCCGGCCTGCACCGCGTAGTGGAGCTTGGGTCGTCGCCCTTTGCGCACCGGAGGAGGGTGAGCCGCAGCCCACTCCCTGATCTGCCGGTTGAGCACCCCCGTCGGAACCCGGTTGACCCTGTTTTCGAGGACCGCCTCGAGTGCCGCTCCCAGCCGTTGGGTTCGGGCTCCGGTCTTGGCCGACATCCGTAGGACCGGTGCCCAGCCGATGAAGGAGAAACGGTCGGGAAGGGACCGCTCCGTGATCTCACGCTGTTCCTCGTCGATGGCGTCCCACTTGTTGAGGGCGACTACCAAGCCCACACCGGCTTCCACGATCTCGCGGGCGATCCTCTGATCCTGGTGGGTGATGCCCTCGGTGGAGTCGATCATGACGATCGCCACGTCGGCCCGCTCCAGGGCATCGCGTGCCCGGATCACCGCGTAGAAGTCGGCATCCTCCCGGATTTGGGGTTTGCGGCGGATCCCGGCGGTGTCGACCAGGCGGTAGACGACGCCGTCGATCTCCACGTCGACGTCGATCGGATCGCGGGTGGTGCCGGGCCGGTCCGAGACGATCACCCGTTGCTCGCCGGCGAGGAGATTGAGCAGGGTCGACTTGCCCGTGTTGGGACGGCCGACGATCGCAACTCTGGGGACGTCGGGGCTGTGGTCGTCGAGCTCTCGCTCCGGTAGCGAGGCGACCACCCGGTCCAAGAGATCTCCCACCCCCCTTCCGTGGTAGGCGCTCACCGCCTCCGGCTCGCCGAGACCCAGCTTCCAGAACCGGTCCACCTCCCGCTCCTGTTGGGCGTCGTCCACCTTGTTGACCGCCAGGATCACCGGGACCTCGGCGGCGCGCAGGATCGAGATGACCCCGGTGTCGTCGTCACTCAGCTCTGTCATGCCGTCGACCACGAGGACGACCACGTCCGCCCCGGAGACCGCCCCTTCCGCCTGGTGGCGAATCGACATGTTGAGGTCACCCTCGGGCTTGATCTCCCACCCCCCGGTGTCGACCAGGATGAAGTCCCGACCCGACCAGTCGGCGTCGAACTGGCGCCGATCCCGGGTCACACCCGACATCTCCTCCACGACTGCGGACCTGGAGCCGATGATCCGATTGACCAGAGTGGACTTCCCGACGTTGGGGCGTCCCACGACTGCCACGACGGGGAGAGTGCTCACCAGGGCACTTCTCAGGCGCTGATCAGATCGAGGGCCTCGGTGGCAGTCCACTCCCGGTCGCGTTCGAGCCACGACTCCCCACCCGGTCTTGCGGTCACTCCCGCCTCCACGAGGGTCTGCAGTGTGGTGACGAACGATCTGAGCTGTGGGGGAAGCGGGAAGTACTCCTCTTCCTGCGTCGAAGACCACAACTCGAATCCCCGGGACGGGTCGAGCCGGTCGATCACCTCCTGCACCAGGTGGTCTGGGGCCGACGCCCCCGCTGTGACCCCCACGGTGCGCACGTCCTGCAACCACTCCTCCTCTATGTCGTCGGCCGAGTCGATGCGATACGCCGCCACGCCGTTCTCATGGGACACCCGCACCAAAGCCTGGGTGTTGGACGAGTTGTGCGAGCCCACGACCAGGATGAGATCGCACTCGGCGGAGAGCTGGTTGACGACCTCCTGGCGGTTGGTGGTGGCATAGCAGAGATCCGACTTACGGGCCGTCTTCAGCTCGGGGAAACGACCGGAGGCGTCCTCGAGGACCTCCTGCCACTCGTACAGCCCGAGGGTGGTCTGCGCGACGAGGGCGACCTTGTCTGTGTCTTCCGGCTCGAATTCACCAAGGCCTCGCTCCGGCTCGACGAGCGTGATCGCATCGGGGGCCTCGGCCACGGTCCCCACCGCCTCGTCGTGGCCCTCGTGGCCGATGTAGATGATGTCGTAGCCCTTGCGGGACATCATCTTCACCTCGTGATGCACCTTGGTCACCAACGGGCAGACCGCGTCTATGACCACCGCGGCTCGGTTTCCCGCCGCTTCCACGACCTCGGGGGCCGATCCGTGGGCGGAGAGCATCAGAGGCGCTCCCTCGGGGACCTCGGAGATGTCGTCGACGAAGACCACCCCCACCCGCTCGAAGGCCTGGACCACCCACTCGTTGTGGACGATCTCGTGGTAGCAGTAAACGGGCCCGTCGAAGATCCTGGTCATCCAGGTGAGGGCCTTGATCGCCATTTCGACACCGGCGCAGAAGCCGCGTGGCTCGGCGAGGAGGACGCGTTCGACCGTCATCGCCACTCATGGTAGGGCTCCAGAGACGAATCAGGACTTCGACCGGACCAGTGCCACGAGTTGGTCGACCACCTCGTCGAAGGTCAACTCCGAGGTGTCGACCACCACCGCGTCCTCGGGCACGGTCAACGGTGATGCAGCCCGGGTGGAGTCGAAGCGGTCACGCCGGCTCAAGTCGGCCAGGACCTCCTCGAAGCTCTCCCCGGTCTCCATTGCCCTCCGTCTCGCCCTCACTTCCGGCGAAGCGTCGAGAAACACCTTGACGGCTGCCTCTGGGAACACCACCGAGCCGATGTCGCGTCCTTCGACCACCCCGCCTCCGTGCTCCGCCACCCAGCTCCGCTGCAGTTCCACGAGCATGCGGCGCACTTCCGGGTGGGCTGACACGGCCGAAACCGCTGCGGTCACCGGTTCACTGCGGATCTCGGTCGAGACGTCCTCACCGTCGAGAATCAAGCGCCCGTCGATCTGATCCATCACGAGCCGCCCCACGATCTCTACGACTGCCTGACCGTCGGAAGGGTCGACCCCGGCCCGGAGCACCGCCAGCGTGGCGGCGCGGTAGAACGCTCCGGTGTCGAGGTGGGGAAGGCCGGCCGCACGGGCCACGGCCCGGCTGACAGTGCTCTTGCCCGTGCCTCCGGGCCCATCAACGGCAACGATCGACGACACCGAGCGGCAGCTTAGGGGGGCTTCTACGCAGGAGGACCCCCGGCTCCGGAGGGGTTGTCCGACTTGGGGGGAATTCGGACAATGGGGGCGAAGTCGGAGACCGGGATCCTCCCGCGTCACGAAACATAGTTGCGAGTCACCCGGATTGGCGACTTATGCGGTATCCAAGGTCTCCAGCATCTCCCAATATCCCGGCCAGGTCTTGTCGACAACTGCCGGCGCGGACACCGACAGACCGGTCAATCTCGTGCCGGCGGTGGCCACGGCCATGGCGATGCGGTGGTCTCCATGAGGATCGATCTCGGCCCCATGCAGTTCTCCCGGGGTGATCACCAGGGCATCACCGTCGACCGCTACCCCGCCTCCGATCTTGCGTAGCTCCGAGCTGATCGCCTCGAGACGATCGGACTCCTTGTGACGTAAGGACCCCAGACCGCTGATCCGGCTGGGACCGTCGGCAAAGAGACACACGACGGCGAGCGCCAGCGACCCGTCGGGGGCGTCTGACATGTCGGTCTCGATCCCATGAAGGCGGGTGTCGCGGGCGTCGACTTCCAGGGCGTCCTGCTCCCAGGACACCTCACATCCCATGGCTTCGAGAACGTTTGCCACCTTCATGTCGGGCTGCCAGGTGCCCTGTCCCAGACCTTCCACCTTCACTCTGCCTCCGGTGATGGCGGCGACCGCCATCGGGTAGACCGCGGCCGAGGCGTCCGGTTCGATGACCACGTCCGATGCCAGATACCCCTGGTTGGAGATCTCGAAGCCGGTGACCGTCCGTTCGACGGTGACCCCGAAACGTCGCATGATCGAAGCCGTTCCTTCGAGATATGCCGCCGAGCCGGAGAGCCCTTTGAGGTCGAGGATGCAGGGCTCGTGCATCGTCGGCGCCACCAGCATCACCGCAGTGGCGAACTGGGAGCTGTGCGAGCAGTCGACCTCGATACGGCCTCCCCACAGATGACCCCGCCCGAAAACGACGATGGGGAGACGGTCGCCATCCACTTCCACCCCCTGGCCTAGGAGTACCGCCGCGATGCCTCCCATCGGACGCTCAGGAAGCCGTCCCCGCCCCACGATGCGGGACGGCCCGTCGAGCGACCCCGCCAGGGCGAGGAGAATCCGGGCCGAGAGACCGGACTCGTTGGCATCGAGATCGACCTGTGGCGGCTCGAGACGCCCGCCGCGGCCGTCCACCGCCCACGGATCGGAATCGGTGGCCACATCCACACCAAGGGCATGCAGCGCTCCCGCCATGGCCCACGGGTCGTCGGCTTCGAGGGGCGAATAGAGATGGGAGCGGCCCTCGGCGAGCGCTGCTGCCGTCAACGCTCGAATCGTCTCCGACTTCGACCCCGGAGGGCGTATCACGGCATCGACCGGCCCCGGGAGAGTTGGCACTCGATAGGTCATCGTCCCGACAGGACTCGTTGGATGTCGGAGGCGGTGATCCGTCGCGACTCGCCGGGCTCGAGATCGCGGTCGGCGAGCCCTCCGATGGCGGTGCGGACCAGCCGGCTCACCGGATGGCCGACGGCATCGAGCATCCGTCTCACCTCCCGGTTGCGTCCCTCGACCATCACCAACTCGACGAGCGACTTCCCGGGACGGGAGTCGACCAGCCTGGCCGACTCCGCTCTCGCCGGACCGTCTTCGAGCTCGATTCCCGTCGTGAGGCGTCGAATGGTGACAGCAGACACCTTTCCCTCGACTTCGGCCAGATAGGTCTTGGTTATCCCAAAACTGGGATGAGTCACCCGGTTGGTCAGCTCTCCGTCGTTTGAGACCAGGATCAAGCCCTCCGAGTCGGCATCGAGCCGGCCCACCGGGTAGAGACGTCGCTCGGAGTCGATCAGGTCGACCACTGTCCGGCGGCCTTGGGGGTCAGTGGCGGTGCTGATCACACCCACCGGCTTGTTCAGGAGATGTGTCTCGAGACGCTCCGACACGGGCACCGGGTTCCCGTCGAGGGTGAGGACGTCGTGTTCCGGGTCGACCCGGTCTCCCAGCACCACCGGCTCGCCATTCAGCATCACCCGACCGCCCTTCATTGCCTCCTCCGCAGCGCGTCGAGACATGAGCCCGGAGTTGGCTATCGCCTTTTGTATGCGGATCCTCTCCGCCATGTCTAGTCGGGTGCCTGGCCACCGGGACGAAGCGACTCCTCGAGGGTGTCGACGATCTGGGCCGGAGGCACGTGATCGGCGAGAGGGGGGAGGTCGTCGAGGGCGTTGAGCCCCATCTTCTCCAAGAACAGCCCGGTGGTCTCGTAGACGGCTGGATTTCCGGGGACGTTGAGACGCTCCTTCTCCTCGATGAACCCGAGTCGCTCGAGGGTGCGGACCGCCGAGTCGGAGTCGACCCCCCGGATCTCGGAGATCTGGCTCCTGGAGACCGGTTGGCGGTAGGCGATCACGGCCAGCGTCTCCATCGCGGCAGCCGAGACCTTGCGGGCGGTAGCCGATTTCGAGAACCGCTCCAGATACGGATAGGTGTCGGGATGGCTGTAGAGACGCCAGCCGCCGGCCGCCGACTTGAGCACCACTCCGGCCTGGCGTGTGCTGAGTTGCTCGTCGAGCTCGGCCAGGAGCTCCTCGACGCGTGACTTGGGGAGCTCGAGCACCTCGGCCAACTCCCCCGCCGGCACCGGATGCTCGGTCACGAACAGGACGGCTTCGAGCGCGGCGAGCTCGTTCACCGCTAACCCCACTCCGAGGTGAGGTCGACCGAGCCCTCGTCTACATGGCGCACCTCGATGACCGATGCCCAATCGGCCTGGGAGACCTCGATCAGCCCCCAACGAGCCATCTCCAGGAGGGCGAGGAAGTAGGCGGCGACTTCGACGGGACGTCGACAGTGATCGGTCAGGCCCTCGAACGACGAGAACGTCTCCTGGCGTAGCCTGTCCCTCAGGTCCTCGATGGCCGACTCGACCGACGGGAGGTCGAGATCGAGATGGTCGAGATCGGGCTCCAGGGTTGCCCGGGCGAAGACCCGCTCGGCTATCGCCGCCAGACCGGCGGCGCCCACGGGCAGGGAAGTGTCGGGGGGCGGCGATGCGACCTTCTGATCGAGCCCCGAGATCCGGGGCACGAGACGGTTCCCTTCCTGCATTCGCCGGCGGAGCACGGCAGCGACGTCCTTGAAGGTCACTGACGCCAGCAGCCTGGAGAGCAGACGATCCCTCTCCTCGGCGAGAGCGAGCTCGTCGTCGAGTTCCAGATTGGCCCGGGTGGGGAGCAGCGATTGAGCTTTCAGTTGGACGAGGGTGGCGGCGATGAGGAGGAACTCCGAAGTGACATCGATGTCGAGCTCGCGCATCTCCTCGAGGAACGCGAGGTACTCCCCCACCACTCCGGTCAAGCCAACCGCGGTGATCTCGACCTGGTGCTTGGTGATCAGCTGCAATAGCAGGTCGAGCGGGCCCTCGAAGACCGTGGTGCGGACATGAAAGCTCATCTGCCGTTCGAGGTTATCCGCGACACCAGCGATGACGTTGCCTTTGGCGGCTGGTCGGCCCGCTCCAAGAGGTCCCAGATCTCGGAGGGGATGCTGGGGGGCCGGGCGCCGTGGTGGTGCATGGCGAAGTCGATGGCCAGCGGTGGCGCACCCACCCGGGCCAACTCCCGCGCCCCTAGGAGACCGTGGTCGCGATAGGCGGCCATCCTCTCCCCCAGGGGCATGCGGAGGAGGATCATCAGCGACGCCAGTGTCCGTCCCAGGATCCCGAGGCGGGCGTGACGCTTGCCGATGTCGTGGAGCAGGGCGGCAGCGATGACGTCTCTGTCATCGACACCGGCGGAGACGACCGTGAGAGCGGCCTGGTAACCGTGACGCTGATCCGCGTCGCCCTGGGCGAAGAACACCGTGGTGGTCTCGGGGATCAGCCACCCATCCACCGCGGACCGTTCTGACTCGCTCAGGGGGCGGGCGACGGCAACGTCGAAGAAACGCCTGAACAGATGAGCCGGAGAGCCCGGCAATTCAGGCGGAAGCCTTCGTCTTGCAGTCGACGCAGAGGACGGACGCCGGGCGAAATTCGAGTCGATCTTCGCTGATATCCCCACCGCAGCTGTCACATGTCCCGTAAGTGCCGGCTTCGATGCGGGCCAATGCGGTGCCCACATCGTCCAACTGGCTCTTCAACGACTCCACCAGACCGAGCACTTCGGTGCGTTCGGCCGTTACCGAAGCGGCATCGGCGAAGCTACCACCGAAGTCGATGTCCGATCTGAGATCGCCCGACTCGGCGGCGCCCAGCTCGTCGAGCTGGTGTATCAGTTGTTCTCGCTCTTTCTTCAGAGCTTCTTCCGCTTTGGCGATGTCGAGAGCCATTACCTACTCCTCGGGTGCGCCTGGACGTAGATCTCCATCACGTGTGCAGGACTGACTCGTGTGTAGACCTGGGTGGTGCTGATCGTAGCGTGACCCAGCATTTCTTGTACGGTTCTGAGGTCGGCGCCCGCCTCGACCATGTGAGTCGCCGCCGAGTGACGAAGCACGTGGGGCGACACCCGGGCCGGCTCGATCCCCGCTCTCACCGCGTGTTTCTTCACGATATCGAACATCGCCTGACGGCTGAGCCGTCCCCCTCTGAGGTTGATGAACAGCGGATCGCCGGCAACCTTCCGGCTCACCAGACTCAGTCGATCCGGTAGCCAGGTGACGATCGCTTCGACCGCTTTGCTCCCCAACGGCACCAGACGCTGCTTCGATCCCTTGCCGGTGACCTTTACCAGCCGGTCCTCGAGGTCGACGTCTCCCAGGTCCACTCCCACCGTCTCCGAGACCCGAGCGCCGGTGCCGTAGAGGAACTCGAGCAAGGCACGGTCACGACGGGCCGACTCGTCTTCGCTCCCGGGGGCTTCGACGAGGGCGATGGCCTCGTCGACGCTGAGAGCCTTCGGAAACGGGTCGGGCCGACGCGGGCTGTCGATCATCGCCGTGGGGTCGGTGTCCCTCATGCCCTCGATGACGAGGAACCGATGGAGCCCCCTGATCGAGGCGATCTTGCGGCTCACGGTGGAGTTGGCCAGGCCCTGCCGTCTCATCTCGCCGATGAACTGCCCGATCAGCTCTTCCACAGGCTCGCGATCGCCGAGAAATGCGACGTATTGCCCCAGGTCACGGGTGTAGGCGGCAATGGTGTTCGGTGAGAGACCACGCTCGACCCTCAAGGAGACCAGATACTCCTCGATCCCGGTCTCCAGTGAGACCCGACTCACCTCTCCGCCATCGCCTCCATCACCGGAACGTGGTCCACGCCGAGGCTCTCGGCGACGGCCGGGTGGCACACCTGGTCTCTCACCACGTTGATACCTGCCTCCAGCTCGGGATAGGCGGCCATGGCGCCTTCCACGCCGTCGTGGGCCATCCTCACCGCATAGCGGAGGGTGGCGTTGGTGAGGGCATAGGTCGACGTGTGGGGCACCGCTCCGGGGATGTTGCCCACCGCATAATGGAGGACGTCGTGCATCTCATAGACCGGGTCCGAGTGAGTCGTCTCCCGGGACGTCTGGAAACACCCTCCTTGGTCGATGGCGACATCGACGAGGACCGCTCCCCTCCTCATCCCCTTCACCATGTCCTCGGTCACCAGCTTCGGCGCCGAGGCTCCGGGAACCAGCACCGTCCCGATCACCAGGTCGGCGTCGGTGACCCGCTCCTCGATGGTCAGCTTGTTGGAGTGGAGGGTGACGATGCGTCCCTGATACAGCGAGTCGAGGGCCCTTAGCTTGCGGGCGTCGGTGTCCAGCACCACGACGTCGCCCTGCATTCCCATCGCGATGACGGCTGCGTTCGAGCCGGCCATCCCACCGCCGACGATGACGACCTTGGCCGGGCTGACTCCGGTGACCCCGCCGAGGAGGATGCCCCGACCGCCCTGGGACTTCTCGAGGAAGTAGGCGCCTGCCTGGGTGGCCATTCGCCCGGCGATCTCCGACATCGGGGCGAGCAGCGGCAGCGAGCGGTCGGGCATCTGCACGGTCTCGTAGGCGATGGCCACGATCCCCCTCTTGGCGAGCCCGGCGGCGAGGTCCGGGTAAGCGGCGAGGTGGAGATACGTGAACAGGATCTGGCCCTCGTGCAACATCTCCACCTCGGCGGGTTGGGGCTCTTTCACCTTGAGGATCATCTCGGCGCCCTCGAAGACGACGGCGGCGGTGGGGACGATGGTCGCCCCTTGGGCCTGGTACTCCTCGTCGTGAATGGTCGAGCCCTCCCCGGCACCGGCTTCGATCAGCACCGTGTGGCCGCGGTCGGTGAGCTCGCGCACTCCGATCGGGGTGATGGCGACCCGATACTCCTCTGTCTTGATCTCGCGGGGGACTCCGACGATCAAGGTCACACCCTGCTTTCAGATGGATCGGGCACCACCACGTTCCTCCGATGAGCCGCAGCCGCCTCGATTAGACCCACGAAGAGGGGATGGGGCTCGTCCGGGCGGGAACGAAACTCGGGATGCGCCTGAGTGGCCACGAAGAACGGATGGTCGATCAACTCGATGTATTCCACCAGATTGTCATCTGGTGATAAGCCCGAAAGACGCATTCCCGCGCCCTCCAGGTCTTTGCGGTATCGATTGTTGACCTCCCAGCGGTGCCGGTGTCGCTCGTACACGAGCTCTTTGTCGTACAAGGCACGAACCTTCGAGCCCTCCGCCAGCTTCGCCGCATATAGGCCAAGCCGCATGGTGCCGCCCATCTCCTCGACATCCTCCTGGGTCGCCATGAGGTCGATCACCGGATCCGGAGTCGAGGGGTCGAACTCGGTGCTGTTGGCCTCGGTCATGCCCAAGACGGAGCGGGCGAACTCGATGACCGCGCATTGCAGACCGAGGCACAACCCGAGGAGAGGCACACCGTTCTCGCGAGCGTGGCGAATCGCCTGGATCTTCCCCTCGACCCCGCGATATCCGAAGCCCCCCGGGATGACGATCCCGTCCAGGTCCTCCAGGTAGCTGTCGGCGAGCAGACCGGTCAGCTCGTCGGAGGGGATCCAGCGCAGGTCGAGCACGAGACCTTGGGCCGCGGCTCCATGTCGGAGCGACTCTGCCACCGACAGGTAGGCATCGGGCAGGTCGACGTACTTGCCCACTATGCCGACGGTGACCTCGTCGGTCGCCGATGCCGCCTTCTCGACCATCGCCTTCCACGACTCCAGGTTGGGCGGGCCGGTGACCAGGCCGAGACGGCTGCACACCACGTCGTCGAGCCCGCCCCGGCTGAGGGTGAGGGGAACCGAATAGATGTCGGAGGCGTCAGGGGCTGCGATGACGGCGCGGGGCTCGACGTCGCAGAAGAGGCTGATCTTCTTGCGGACCGCCTCGTCTATGTCGCGATCGGAGCGCACGATGATCACGTCGGGGTGGATGCCCTTCGACCTCAGTTCGGCCACCGAGTGTTGGGTCGGCTTGGTCTTCAGCTCGTCCGAGGTGGCGATGAATGGAACCAGCGTGACATGCACGAACATGACGTTGGTCCGGCCGATGTCGTTGCCGAACTGCCGGATCGCCTCGAGGAAGGGGAGGCTCTCGATGTCACCTACGGTTCCCCCGACCTCTGTGATGACGACGTCGACGTCCTGCTCGCCGACGCGACGGATGCGGTCTTTGATCTCGTTGGTGATGTGAGGGATCACTTGGACGGTGTCTCCGAGGTAGTCACCGCGACGCTCCTTCTGTATCACCGATAGGTAGACCGAGCCGGCGGTGACGTTGGAGATCCGCCTCAGGTTCTCACCGGTGAAACGCTCGTAGTGACCCAGGTCGAGGTCGGTCTCGCCCCCGTCGTCGGTGACGAAGACCTCACCATGCTGGAAGGGGTTCATCGTTCCGGGGTCGACGTTGATGTAGGGGTCGAGCTTCTGGTTGACGACGCGAAGACCCCTCGCCTTGAGCAGTCTTCCCAACGATGCCGCGGTGATCCCCTTGCCCAGGCTGGAGACGACACCACCGGTGACGAAGACGAACTTGGTGGAGTGAGGTGGGGAGGGCCTGCTCTCTTGCTGCGGTTCTGGCGTGAAGAGTGGCCCGTCCATGACGGGATGCCACAGTAGCACCGCCTCCGGACCTAACCCACGTTTACCACCGTTCTGTGAACGGTTTTCAGGACCTCTGGCGGGCCCCCGCGAGCAGTTCGGATGCCGCGGTCCGGCCCGCCTCGCTCTCGGGGAGCCCGGCCAGCATGCGGGTGATCTCCTCGACGCGGTCGTCGCCCTCGACGGCTCGCACGGAGCCGGCTCCTTCGACGCTGCGTTCGACGACGTAGTGCGTATCGGCGTGGGCGGCCACCTGAGGCAGGTGGGTCACGCAGAGCACCTGGTTGGCGGTGGCCAGCTCGGCGAGCTTGGCGCCCATGGCCAAGGCCGTTTTCCCCCCGATTCCACTGTCGACCTCGTCGAAGACCAGCGTGTTGGTCGCGTGGCTCCTGGTGGCCAGTCTCAGAGCGAGGACCAGACGGGAGAGCTCGCCTCCCGAGGCCACCGTTGCCACGTCGCCCGTGTCGAGCCGAGCGTCCGAGGCGAACCTCATCACCACACGATCGGCCCCGGAAGGACCGGGCTCCACGTCGCTGAGGTCGATCTCGACCTTGGCCGCGGCCAGACCCAGGTCGGCGAGATGCTCCTGCATCCTGGTGACGGTCGTCTGCACCGCTGCCATCCGCGCTTTCCGCAGGTCGGCGGCACGCTCGCGCACCTCCGCCCATGCTGAGCCGATCAGCTCATCTATCCGATCGGCGTCGGCGACGAGACGCTCCAGCTCGTCGGCGCGCCGAGCGGCTTCTTCGCCGTAGGCGATCACCTCGTCGAGGGTGCGCCCGTATTTGCGTTTCAAGTCGCCGATCGCTGTCAGTCTGTCTTCGAGCTCTTCGAGCCGTGACGGGTCGACGTCTAGGCTCTCGGCGGACGAACGTGACCGCCTCCCCAGGTCGGACACCGCTTCGACCAGGCCGTCTGCCGTCCCGGCGAGATCGCCCAGCGACGGATCGAGGCCGGAGGCCTTCCGGAGTCGGGAGACCAGTTCGCCGGCCGCCTCCGACAGCCCTTCGGTGAGCCGAACCGTCTCGGCGAGGTGCTCCCGGATCTCTTCCACGTTCCTCAGCCTCGACACGTCGGTTTCGATTCTCTCGTCCAGTCCGGGCTCGAGCGAGGCTGCAGCTATCTCCGACGCCTGGTAGCGGACGAGATCCAGCTCACGGGCGAGGGCTATCTGGTCGCCCCCGAGTTGCTGCTGACGTCTCGAGACGTCATGGAACCCAGCCCATACCCGCCGGTATGAGTCCCTCACCTCAGATCCTTCTTCTCCGAGCATCCCGTCGATCATCCCGAGTAGATGGGACGGCTTGGTGATCGACAACTGGTCGTGCTGGCCGACGATCTCGACCACGGACCCGAGCCTTTCTCCGAGAGTGGCGGCCGACACGATCGTCCCTTCCATGTGGGCGCGACTGCGCCCCTCACGCGGAACCACCCTGCTGGCGCCCAACTCCTCGTCTTCGACCACGAAGAGGCCGTCCACCTGTGCCTGCTCGCCCACGGGACCCACCGCACCCGGGTCGGGTCTCCCGCCCAGGATCAGACGCAACCCCCCCAGCAAGAGCGTCTTTCCGGCACCGGTCTCGCCGGTGATCACGGTGAAGCCGGGTGACGGATCGATGGCAGAGTCTTCGAGGACACCGAGATTGGCGACACGGAGATGGGCGAGCATCAGCTGAGGCCGAACTTGTCGCGCACAAGCCCCGGAAAGGTGGTGGACCTGAAGGTGACGAATCGTGCCGGGCGTTCACCCCTCATTATCTCCACCGTCTCTCCTTCGCCCATCTGCCCCAGATCGGTCTTGTCGACGTTGACCCGGACCAGTCGGTCCCTTCGCACGGTCACGTCGATCTTGGAGTCGGCGGGGAGGACAATGGGACGGTCGAAGAGCGAATGGCTGGCGACCGGGGTGAGGACGAGAGCGTCGACTCTCGGGTCGACGACAGGACCGCCCGCCGAGAAGGAGTACGCGGTGGAGCCGGTGGGAGTGGCGACGATGAGCCCGTCGGCCCGGTAGGTGGCGAATTCGGTGTCGTCGATGACGACGCTGAGGCTGACCAGACGGGTGCTGTCCACCTTTTCGACGACTACGTCGTTGATCCCGCTGGCTCCCACTCCACCGATGAATGCCGCGACGGTGAGCCGCTCCTCGACCTCGTAGTCACCCGACGTGAGCCGTTTCACCACGGTGGCGAGGTCATCGGGATCGGCCTCGGTCAGGAAGCCGAGCGTGCCCAGATTGAATCCGAGGACGGGCACATCCCAGGCAATGCCGCTCTTGACCGCGGCCAGCATCGTGCCGTCTCCACCGACGGCCAGCACCATGTCGGGAGGTACCTCCGGGTCTTCGACGACTTCGCCGCCGTTCTCCGCGATCTCTCGACCGAGACGATCTGCGAACTGCTCCATGGCGGGACGGCCGAAGCGGACGTGGAAGGCGAACTTCACTGATTCTCCGATTCGTCCAGGATCTCGCTGAGGAGCGCCACCAGGTCGGCGGCGGGCTGGGGCAGTTCGGCCGGGTCGAGGGTTTCGAGCTTCTCCAGAGCCTTCTCGATGTCGTCGATCTGTTGAGGAGAGAGATCCATTTCGTCCCGATTATGACTGCTGAGAGGGCCGGAGAACCAGATCTACGGCAGCGGGGAAATCTTCGACCACGTGATCGGCCCCGGCCTCTCTGGCAGATTCCCGTCCGGTGATGCCGGTGAGCACGAGTATCGATCGCCAATCGCGCTCCCCGGCGGCCAGGGCGATGTCGGTGTCGGCGCGGTCGCCGATGATCCATGCCGGGCCGTCGAGCTTCGACCTGATCAGCTCTCTCATCGCCGGGTTGGGCTTCCCGGCCACCTCCGGCTCGGTCGCTGACGACGCCGCGATCGCGGCCACGATCGCACCGCATCCCGGGGCCAGCCCGTCCTCGGTGGGGAAGCTGGTGTCGTCGTTGGTGGCGATGAAACGGGCACCGTTCAGGATGGCCTGCATGGCCTCGGTGAGCATTTCGTAGGTCAGGGACCGTGTGAGCCCGACCACCACCGAGTGGGCCGCGGTGGGGTCGTCGGTGAGCTCGAGACCGTGTGCGGTGACCGAATCACGCAATCCGACCTCTCCCACCACGAACACCGGGCCGTCGGCCGGGCCGAGCATGGTCATCGCAGCTTGGGACGAGGTGAGAATCTGGTCGCCCGACACCTCGACTCCGGTCACCTCGGTGACCTTGGCCGCGGTGGCTTCGGGAGTCCGCGTCGAGTTGTTGGTGATGAAGAACACCCTGAAACCGGAGTCGAGCAGACGCCTCAGGGCGTCGGGGACGCCGGGGAGGGCAGTCCCGCCTCTGTAGATCACGCCGTCGAGATCGCAGAGGACGTTCAAGAGCCGAGGAATCGCCGAAAGATCTCCTGATAGAGCGTCGTGGTCCGCTCCAGGGAGTCGACCGAGACCCGCTCGTCGTGGCCGTGGAAAAGGGCGAGCATCTCGGAGAAGTCCATCCGGTCGTCGTAGAGGCCCACCCCGTAGGCGACCGTCCCCTGCTTTCTCCAGAACCGGGCGTCGGTGGCCACGTTCATCATCATCGGCAGGAGGCGGCGATGACCCTCCAGATCCTCGACACAGTCGGCGATCGTTTCCCAGAATGGGTTTCCCGTCGGGCTCAGTGTCGCTTCGAAGTCCTGGATCGGCTCGATGTCGATGTCGTCGCGGGCGTTCCCCATCGCCTTGAACAGGAATGAGTCGATGAACGACCGGTCGATCCCGGGAAGGGCCCGCACATCGATCTGGCTGCTCGCCTGGCTGGCGATGACATTGGCTTTCACTCCGGCTCTCATCATGTTCGGTGAGACGGTGAGATGGGTGACGGCGTGGGCGTAGCGGGCGAAGAGAGGGTCCTCGACCGCGAACGAGTCGAGGGCATCGTCGATCCGGTCGGGGTCGACCAGTGCGTCCTTGAGCTCGTCGGGCAAGTCGAGTGAGGCGACGAAGTCCCGCCACTCGTGGGTGATCACCACCGGCATGGGCTCGTTGAACACCCCGTGCACCGCCTCCACCATCTTGCGCATGGCGTTGTCCGCACCGAAGGGCGCCGAACCGTGACCCGGAGTGCCCACGGAACGCAGCATCGACCAAAACGCCCCCTTCTCACCGGTGGCGACCGGGACGGCCGGCTCGCCCGCATAGGAGACCGGCGGATAGGCGACCTCTGTCAGCATGTAGTCGACATGCGCCTGGTCCCAGCGCTCCTCGGTGAACGGATGAGCCCCGAACCGGCCGCCTGCTTCCTCGTCGGCGAGGGCAATGAAGAGCAGGTCTCCCCTGGGTTGGATCTCTCCGGTGATGTAGGGGCGGACGGCGACAGCCATCGCTGCGGTGACGTTCAGCATGTCCACCGCTCCCCTGCCGTGGATGAACCCGTCGATGATCTCGGCTCCGAACGGATCCTGGGTCCAGCCGGCGGCTTCGACCGGGACCACGTCGATGTGCGGAGAGAGCCCGAGAGAGGGCGCTTCCGGGTCCGAACCGGAGATCCGGTAGTAGAGGGATTGCCGGCCCGGGTACGGCTCGAAGACCTCGCCGGGGACACCGAAGAACTCCCGGAGGGTCTCCACCGAGCGGTACTCGTGGCCGCTCTCGGGAGTCCCGTCGTTCACGCACTGGTTACGGATCAGCTGCTGGAGGAGCAGCACCACCTCGCTGTTCATGAGCGCAGGGTATCCATGAGCTCGTACATGGTTGGCGTCAGTTGGTAGTTATCCACGTCCTCGAGGGGCACCCATAGCACCTCGTCGGCATCGTCGGCAGCACGCAGGTCACCCCCAACCGGACGCCCGGAGAAATCGATGAGGACCAGATGATGATCTGGGTCGATGTGCTCCCCGACCCAGACCACATCGTCGATCTCGACGTCCAGCCCGGTCTCCTCAAACGCCTCGCGACGGGCGGCGTCCCGCAGGGTCTCGCCGGCCAGGACCTTGCCTCCGGGGACCGCCCACAGCCCTCGACCCGGTTCGCGTCCCCTCCTGATCAGGAGGATGTTCCCGTTCTCGATGACCACCACCCCGACTCCCACCACGGGCCCGCCTGTCTCCTCCCCCAGCGAAGCGTCGGGGGAGGTGTCGCCGCCAGGCGACGGAGGGGGTTCATTGACGTTCATCGTCGTGATGCATGATGATCGACCGGGCCGAGAACCCCCCGGCTTCGAAGAAGTTCTTGGCGAGACGGTGCCCCGGAAGGACATGGGCATCGAACTTGGTGATTCCACGTTCCCTGAGGATCCGAAGCGCCAACTCCCGCATCTCCTCGCCCAGAGCCACCTCACGCGCTTCCTGGTCGACGTAGATGAGCTTGATCGAGCCCACCAACTCGCCATCGGCCTGGGCGAGGAGGCGCTCCACGCGTGCCATCAGGAACCCGAACGGATAGCCCTCTATCTCTCCGATGACGACGATCGTGCCCGGCCTGTCCAGCGCGTCACGAAACGATTCGGTGACCGGCTCGTCGAGCCCGTCGGCGACCGGCCACATGGTGTGCAGGGACTCCATCTCGCGTTCGAGGGAGCGGTACATCGTCTCCAGGGCGGCGATGTCCGCCTCCCCGGCTGAACGAGCCGAGACCTTCATCAATGACTCGATCCGAACATGCGCCCCAACCCCCAGACGGTGACCAGCCTCATCGCCTCGAGGACGATCGGAAGACCCATCTTGGACGTCCCCCTGGTGCGGTCTCTGAAGCTGATGGGCACCTCGACGACGTTCAGACCACCCTGATGGGCCCTCCAGGCCATCTCGACCTGGAATCCGTAGCCGGAGGCTTCCGCCTCCCGGTATGGGAGCTTACGTAACGCCTCGGCGGTGAAGGCGCGGAAGCCGGAGGTGGCGTCTCGAATCGGGATGCCGAGCATCGTCCGTGCGTAGAGATTGCCGCCCCGGGAGATCATCTGACGGTGAAAGGGCCAATCGGGAGTGGCCCCTCCGGGCACATAACGCGAACCTATGGCCACATCGGCCCCGTCGTCGAGCGCCGCCACCAGACGGGGCAGGTCGGTGGGGTCGTGAGAGAAGTCGGCGTCCATCTCGATGACGATGTCGGCCCCTTCCGCGAGGGCTCGGTCGAATCCTGCTGCGTAGGCCCGGCCAAGTCCAGCCTTGGCCTCCCGATGCAGCACAGTGATCTCCGGCACGTCCGCGGCAAGGCTGTCGGCGAGACGCCCGGTCCCATCGGGTGAGTTGTCATCGATGATCAGCAGCCGATAGCCATGGGCCACTATCTCGGGGGCGATGAGGGGGAGATTCTCCAGCTCGTTATAGGTCGGGAGAGTGACGACGACCCTGTCAATCGACACAGTCGAAGCAGATCATCTTGCGCTTGTTGGCGAGCTGGCTTGTCCGCTTCACCATGAAGCACGACTGGCAGACGAATTCGTCGTCCTTCTGGCTCTGAGCGTCGACGTTCAGGGTCAGCTCCTCGCGTCTCATCGCTCGTAGCTCGGCAACCTCGTCGACGAGCATGGCCTCGTTCGCCTCCTCGTCGAGCAGCTCGAGCTCCTGGTTCTCCAGTTCTTCGAGGGCCTCGGCGGTCTCGTCGTCGTGGTCGTCTTCTTCGTCTTCGTCCTCGACTTTTTCGTCGTCGAGCTCGACGTCCTCTGCGACCAGGTCGTCCTCTTCCTCGAACTCGTCGTCGTCGAGCCCGCTGGTCAGATCGTCCTCGTCCAGGTCCTCGTCGAGCGTCTCCTCGTCGATGTCATCGACGTCTTCGAGATCTTCGAGATCCTCGATCTCTTCGAGCTCGTCTTCAGCTGTTGGTGCGTCTTTTTTCGCCATCTCCAAGCTTTCCTGCCCCGCGCGGCGCGGGAGTATGGCACATTCCTCAGATTTTGAGGCGTAGTGCCGCGGGCAGAACCCGCCCCGACACCGGCGTATTCCCGACATAGTCCCCGTCGGCCTCCAGGGGCCAGGGAACGTCGGTCGTGATGGTGAAGGTGGCCGCGGAGAACCTGCGCACCGCCCGATCGGTGAGGTGGTTTCCCCTGATGATCTTGGGCACGAGAGCGGGAGCACGTGGCTTGGAGCAGTTGATCACCTGAATGTCGAGCACCCCGTCGACCAGAGTCGCCCGGGGAGCCACGTTCCAACCGCCGGCGAAGAACTGGGCGTTGGCCATGATCACGGCGAGGGCATTTGACTCGTAGGTGCGGCGTTCGGTCTCGACGCTGACGCGGGTCCTGGGGAACCTGGGCAGCCGGGCGGCAAAGGCGACCGGATAGCGCGACGATCCGAGGCCCCTACCGAACCGGGCCGCGGTCTCCGCCGCGGCGGCGCCCACTCCCACCTGGGCCACGTTCACGAAGTACCTGCTCCCCCAACTCCCCTCCAGGACGGCCACATCGATGGGGTAGACATCGTCCGTGGCCAGATGCCGGGCCGCTCCGGCCAGGTCCTGAGGGATCCCGAAGGTGCGTAACAGATCGCACCCGGTCCCCGTGGGGAGCAGAGCTACCACCGGCAGTTCCATGTGCCCCGTGCCCAGCAGCGCGTTGGCGGCGAGGTTCATGGTGCCGTCTCCACCGGCCACGGCGAGGTGGGTGACTCCATCGAGCGCTGCCGCCCTGATCACCTCTTCTGCCTCTGTCCGCGTGGTGGGCACCTCCATGACGGCCTCCACTCCTGCCGCGCTCAGAGCAGAGCGCATGGCCTCGAGCCGTATTGGAATTCGGCCGGCCGCCCGATTGACCACGACCGTCCACTTGGCCATTACAGGCCCGCCATGTGAGAGACCACTACCCGACTCCCTGTGCCGCCACCACCCCACGGTCGACGGCGCGCAACGCGGCGTCGATGTCCTCACGCATCTCCGGTGCCGCCTCGCGGAGCTGACGGAGAAGGTCGGCGAGCTGTCTGCTCACCCTGACGAAATCCCCCGGTGCCATGGCCCGAGCGGTCAGGTCGTCGAACGAGGCACCTTCGGCCCACTCGTGCGCCACCCGACCGAACCCGGGGTCAGGTCGTCGCATCGGTGACAGGCGATGTTCGGTCTCCAACCGGTTCAGGGTCTTCCAGAGCTCTTCCACTTGCTCCCATCGCCCCTCGAGGTTCTCAGTCGGCCAGTCTGGTGTGGACACGTTGTCCGAACGCGGCTCATACACGAAGATCGAGACCAGGGCCACCAATTCGGGCATTTCGAGACCGTACAGGAGGCCTCTCTCCAACGCTTCGGTGACCAGCAGGTCGACTTCGTTGTACACCCGGCGGAGCCGGGTCCCGCGTGGGGTGAGGCTCCATCCATCGAGATAGTCGAGATGGTCGAGGAGTTGCTTGATGGCGACGAACTCTTCCACCAGCCCGAAACCTGATGCCCGCCTCATGGTCCGATGTTGTTCGAGCCGGGAACGGAGACGTCGCGCTCGGCGCAGGGCCGAGACGTGATGCGCGGCGTCGGGGCACTCCGCTACCGGATGGTCGACGGTGAGGTGTGCTCGGGGCTTGCGGTCGCTCCGGCCAGGGGGCACCTTCCGCAGCATGCGCAACGTCTCCTGGACGAACCTGCGATCACGGGGGCGAAATGGCCTCGGCAACTCCAGGTGCCCCACCTTCTCGCTCTCGTCGGGGATCTGGCGATATCCCAGCGTCGATACCCGGCCCGACGTGGACAACACCAGGTAGCGAGCCCCGCCGTTCTTCGAGGAGAGACGTTTCAGGACCACGTAGCGACCGTCGCGTGCTCCGCCCTTGATATCGACGACCACGCCCGGTCCCAGCAAGGAGGCGATTCCATCCCTGCGGTGGGTATCGGGGGCGGCCTCGACCATAGCGAGATACTGCTCGACGTCGCCCTGCTCGCAAAGCGCCTGGCTCTCCTCTTTCTCCAACTGGTGCTCGAGTGCTTCGATGCGCTCACCCGTCTCTGCTTGGTGGTCGTCGCGCTGAAAGGCGGCGAACGACGACCTGAGCAGTTGCATCGCCTTCTCCTCGTCGTAATTGGCAACCAGGTTGGCGGTCATGTTGTAGGTGGGGCGGAAGCTGGAGCGGAGCTCGTGAGCGCCCACCGAGGCGATCTCGGTGACCTGTCGGAACTTGATGAACGGCGAGTGGAGGACAATCCCGAACCCCTCGACGTCGATCCCCCGGCGACCCGCCCTCCCGGTGAGCTGGGTGTAGTCCCCAGGCTGGAGCAGCTCGTGGGATTCTCCGTTGAACTTGCTCAAGTTCTCGATCACCACCGACCGCGCCGGCATGTTGATGCCCAATGCCAGTGTCTCGGTGGCGAACACCACTCTGATCAGCCCCCGCTTGAACAACTCCTCGACGGTCTCTTTGAACGCAGGGACCAAACCGGCATGGTGGGCGGCCACCCCGGCTTCGAGGGAGTAGAGCCACCTGTCGTATCCCAGCACGGTCAGGTCGTCATCGCCGAGATGGGCTGTCCGCTCCTCGACGATCTGGCGAATCACCCGCCGGTCTTCGGAGTCGGTGAGCCGCACCCCGGCGTCAGCCAGCCGGTGGGAGGCGGCATCACACCCTGCCCGTGAGAAGATGAAGTAGATGGCGGGCAGCATCTTGGAGCGCTCCAACTCTTCCACGGCCTCGAAGCGGTTCGGGGTCTGGTAACGCTTCCGTCGACCCCTCTCCAGACCCAGCATGTGCTCCAGGCGCGGGTTGGGTCGTCGGCGCCCCTCCCGTTCCACGAACGTGGGGAGGAGGTGGACGTTGCGCTCCCCCGACCGCTCCTTGATCATGTACATCGACTCCAACGGCACCGGTCTCTCGTCGCTGGCGATGAGCTCGGTCGGGCCCCGTCTCTCCTCGATCCAGTCGGCGAACTGTCGGTTGTTCGAGATCGTTGCCGACAGGCACACGAACCGGACATGGGGCGGGCAGTGGATTATGACCTCCTCCCACGCCGCCCCTCGGGATGGGTCTTGCAGATAGTGGGCCTCGTCGAGGATGACAGTCGATACGTCGTCGAGACGATCGGGGTCGGCATAGATCATGTTCCGGAGCACCTCGAGCGTGGCCACGATCACCGGTGCCCCCGGGTTGACCACGTTGTCACCGGTGAGTAGTCCCACCTGGTCGGAGCGGTAGGCCGCCGAGAGATCCGCGAACTTCTGATTGGAGAGGGCCTTGATCGGGGTGGTGTAGAACACCCTGTGTCCCCCGACGCGGGCGAGGTACGTCGCCGCCTCAGCCACCAGTGTCTTGCCGGCCCCGGTCGGGGCCGTGACCACGACGGACTTCCCGGCAGCGATGGCCTCTGCTGCCTCGCGCTGGAAGTCGTCGGGGTCGAAGTCGTAGCGACGCCAGAAGTCCTCGAGGCTCATTTCCTGAGGACCAGCCTCACCAGCCAGTAGGTCACCTCGTACATGAGATAGAGGGGAACAGACAGGACGGTGAGAGTCAGGATGTCGCCGGTAGGGGTGATCACGGCCGCCCCGATGACGACGAGGAGCACCGCCCATTGCCTCCCGCGGGCGAGTTGCTCCGATGAGACCATCCCGGCGGCGGCGGCGGCGAACAGGAACACCGGGTAGAGAAAGGCGAGCCCAAAGCCGAGCAGGAACCTGATGACGAACGAGTAGTACTCGCCGATCTGGAGGTTGTTCTCGACGTTGGGGAAGATCGAGAGGAGGAACTCGAGGCCCCGGGGGAGGACGAAGTAGCCGAAGGTGACCCCACCGACGAAGAGGACCGCGAGGGCGGCGACGATGGGAATGGCCCATTTCTTCTCGCGCCCGGTGAGCGCCGGGGTGACGAATGCCCAGACCTGGTAGAGGACCACCGGGCTGGCCACCACCAAACCCCCAAAGAGGATGATCCTCATCAGCACCCCCCACTCCTCGCCCACGCGCAGAGCCTGGAACCGGTTGTCCGGGGCGGCGGCGTAGAACGGCGCCTCGAGAACGTCGCGGAGGATGTCGGTGAAGAAGAACGCGACCGCCGCCCCGACGAACACCCCTAGGGCGGCCTTGACGATCCGCCACCTCAACTCGTTGAGATGCGAGAGGACGGACTGGGGGTTGTCAGTCACTCTTGGCGCTCATCCGCAGGAGCATCGTCGGAGGTGTCGTCGCCAGGCGACGGAGGGGGTGAGGCCGAAGGCCGACTCGAGGAGCCGGGGAGGGGGTCATCGTCTTCGCTCGTCTCCTCCTCGGCCATCTGATTCATCTCCTCGAGGTCGCGCATCGCATCCTCGGGTGTCGGGCCCGACACCGGCTTGGGCCCTTTCCACTCCCGACCCTGGGGCCCGAATCCGCTCATATCGTCGCGGATCTCTGTGAACGGCTTCTTCACCTCGTCCATCGGGGCCTTGAGCTCTCTGCCCATTTCCTTGATGTCGTCGACCTCCGCCTGGAGCCCCCTGGTGATCTCTCTGGCCGCGGCGCGCAGCTCCGTCGTCCACCGCCCCATCCTGCGGGCCATGTCGGGAAGACGCTTGGGCCCCAGCACGACGAGTGCGAGGAGGAGGATCACGATGATCTCACCGGTCTGCAGCATGAGGCGATGCTAAATGCTCGCCCTTGGATAAGGAGCAGGAGTTCGGTTCGCCTGACTTCACAAGCCGGCCCGCCGGGGCACGGTCGAAGTCGGCTCGCCATGACGCAGGTGCGGTAGCAGCGAGCGGACCGGCGTCTGTTCGACTGGCTTGTCTACCCCGGCAACGCGGCTCGTGAGGGTGGAACCCCCGCGGCGCGACAGCAGCAAGACCCAGGAGGCAGGCAGTCGAAGTCCGCTCGCCATCAAGCAGGAGCGGTAGCAGCGGGGCGACCGGCGTCTGTTCGACTGGCTTGTCTACCCCGGCAGTCCGACCAGAGAGGGTGGAACCCCTACCCACACACAACATCGTCGTCCAGGGGCTACCCGGCCAAAGTCGCCCGGCATCAAGCGGGCGCGGCAGCAGCGAGCCGACCGGCGTCTGTTCGACCGACTTCAGCAGATCAAGAGTCGCCAGATCGACGTATAACCCCGGCAGCGCGAAGGCCTACAAACGAAGGGAGGCAACTCGGTCGAAGTCGGCTCGCCATCAAGGCCGCAATAAAGAAGGTGGCGACCGCCCGGATCGCCACCTTCTCAGCGGAGCACCGTCCCCCCGGCG
>CAZYCX010000009.1:0-50058 GCA_964645875.1 uncultured Acidimicrobiaceae bacterium | reverse complement strand
CGGGTTCTGGGAGAAGTTCTACTTCCGACCCGGCAACATGGGCTATCCGATCTTCGACACCGCCGTCGGCCGGATCGGCGTCTACATCTGTTATGACCGCCACTTCCCCGAGGGGTGGCGTGCCCTCGGCCTGGCCGGGGCCAAGATCGTGTTCAACCCCTCTGCCACCAGCCGCGGTCTCTCCATGTATCTGTGGAACCTGGAGCAGCCTGCCGCCGCGGTGGCCAACGAGTACTTCGTGGGCGCCATCAACCGCGTCGGCAAGGAGGAGTACGGGGACAACGACTTCTACGGCTCGTCGTACTTCGTCGACCCCCGCGGCCAGCTCGTCGGTGAAGCCGCTTCGGACACGGACGAAGAGGTCATGGTCCGCGATCTCGACATGGACATGATCGACGAGGTACGCAAAGTGTGGGCGTTCTACCGCGACCGTCGTCCCGACGCCTACGACAGCCTGGTCGCTCCGTAACCGGCGGGATGGGCAAGCACTCCGACCTGGCAGCCAGACACAAGGAGGTCCTGCCCTCCTGGATGGCGCTGTATTACCAGGAGCCCATCGCCATCGTCGATGGGGAGGGCCGCCGGGTGACCGACGCCGAGGGCAACGAGTACCTCGACTTCTTCGGCGGCATCCTCACCACGATGTCGGGCTACCGGGTCCCCGAGGTGGTCCAGGCGATCAAGGACCAGGCCGACCGGATGCTCCACACCTCGACGCTGTATCTCATCGAGTCCCAGATCGAGCTGGCGGAGAAGATCGCGGAGTTGAGCGGCATACCGGATGCGAAGGTGTTCTTCACCAACTCCGGCACCGAGGCCAACGACACCGCGCTCATGCTGGCCACCCAATACCGCAAGTCGAATCAGGTGCTGGCATTGCGCGGGAGCTATCACGGTAAGTCGCACTCGGCGGTGGCCATCACCGGCCAGAAGTCGTGGTCGGCGACCAGCTTCTCCCCGTTCTCCGTCACCTACGTCCACGGCGGATACAAGTTGCGCAGCCCGTTCGGCCATCTGCCCGACGAACAATTCATCGCCGCCTGTGCGAACGACCTGCGCGACCTCCTCGACATCGCCACCGCCGGTGACGTCGCGGCGATGATCGCCGAGCCGATCCAGGGAGTGGGTGGGTTCGCCACGCCGCCGGACGGCTTCTTCGGGGCGATGAAGGAGGTGCTCGACGAGAACGGCATCCTGTTCATCACCGACGAGGTGCAGACGGGATGGGGTCGGACCGGCGAGCACCTCTGGGGCTACCAGGCGCACGACGTCACCCCCGACCTGCTCACCTTCGCCAAAGGGCTGGGCAACGGTCTCGCCATGGCCGGGGTGGTGGCCCGCGCCGAGATCATGGACTGTCTCGGAGCCAACTCGATATCCACATTCGGGGGCAATCCGCTGGCCACCGCCGGTGCGCTCGCCAACCTCGACTACGTCCTCGGCCACGATCTCCAGACCAACGCCCACAAGGTGGGCGCCCAGCTCAAGAACGGGATCCACCACCTCGCCGACGACGTGCCCGAGATCGTCGAGGTGCGGGGCAAGGGCCTGATGATCGGAGTCGAGTTCGCCCGAGCGAACGGCTCTCCCGACCCCGGCCTGACCGCTGCAGTCATGGAGGCGGCCAGGGAGGAGGGGTTGCTCATCGGCAAGGGTGGGCTCTACGGGAACACCCTTCGCATCGCCCCTCCCCTGTCGGTCACCGAGGAGGAGGCCGAAGAGGGGCTCGAGAAGCTGACCAACGCGATCAACCGGGTACGAGAGGGGTGACGATGCTGCAGTCTCTTTTCGCGCGCCCCAGGGCCGGTATTCCGGCCCCACAGCATTAGGAAACGGAGGAAGACATGGCCAAGACACTCATCCAGGGCGGGACCGTCGTGACCGCCGTCGACCAGATGGAGGCCGACGTGCTGGTCGAGGACGGCAAGGTAGCGGCCCTTCTCGGTCGAGACCACGGCATCGAGGCCGACGAGGTCGTCGACGCCACCGGGAAGCTGGTGCTCCCGGGAGGCATCGACGTCCACACCCACATGGAGCTCCCGTTCGGAGGAACCTTCGCCGCCGACACTTTCGAGACCGGCACCCGCGCCGCGGCTTGGGGAGGCACCACCACCATCGTCGACTTCGCGGTCCAGACCGTCGGCGACTCGGCGATGGAGGGCTGGGAGAAGTGGATGGAGAAGGCCCGGGGTAACTGCGCCATCGACTACGGATTCCACATGATCACCGGTGACGTCAACGACCAGACCCTCAAGGAGATGGAGCTGCTGATGCGCGAAGGTGTCACCAGCTTCAAGATGTTCATGGCCTATCCAGGCGTCTTCTACTCAGACGACGGCCAGATCCTGAGAGCGATGCAGAAGGCCGCCGAGGACGGGGCGACCATCGCCATGCACGCCGAGAACGGAATCGCCATCGACGTGCTCGTGGAACAGGCCCTAGACCGGGGTGAGACCGACCCCATCAATCACGGCATCGTGCGCAAGTCGATCCTCGAGGGCGAAGCCACCCACCGGGCGATCAAGCTGGCCGAGCTCACCGGGGTGCAGCTCTACATCGTCCACCTGTCGGCCCTCGAGGCCCTCGACGAAGTGATCCAGGCCCGGGACCAGGGTCTCAACGTCTTCGCCGAGACATGCCCTCAGTACCTGTTCCTCTCCCTCGAGAACCTGGGCAACGGGTTCGACGGGGCCAAGTACGTGTGCTCGCCACCGCTGCGTGACGCCGACGCCGGCCACCAGGAGCGCTTGTGGCAGGGTCTGCGGACCAACGACCTCCAGGTCGTGTCCACCGACCACTGCCCGTTCTGCATGGGCGACCACCACACCTTCGGGACACAGAAGGAGCTGGGTCGCGGCGACTTCTCCAAGATCCCCAACGGGATGCCAGGGGTCGAGCCGCGCATGGGGCTCATGTACAACGGGGGAGTCGCCGAGGGTCGGATCGGCCTCAACCGCTTCGTGGAGATCACCGCCACCACACCGGCGAAGATGTTCGGCATGTACCCGGAGAAGGGGACGATCGCGATCGGCTCCGACGCCGACATCCTGGTGTTCGACCCCGACGGCAAACACACCATCTCGGTGGACACCCATCACATGGACGTCGACTACTCGGCGTACGAGGGATGGGAGATGCAGGGCAAGGTCGACACGGTGATGTCGAAGGGCAAGGTCATCATCGCCGACGACCAGTACCACGGTTCCCCGGGGGACGGCGAGTACATAGCCCGCGGCACCAGCCAGATGAGCGTCTGAAGTGGTAGATCCCGCTGACCATGGCTGGAAGCGACCGGCGGATCATCCCTCGAGAGCCGCAGATCGGCCTGACAGGCTGCAATTCGGGGTAGTTCTCCAAACCGACCCTCCGGCGGACCGCGTGGTCGAGTTGGCCAAGATGGCCGAGGATCTCGGATTCAGCCACGCCTGGACCTTCGACAGCCACGTCTTGTGGCAGGAGCCGTTCGTCATCTACTCCCGGATTCTCGACGAGACCGAGAACCTCAAGGTCGGCCCGATGGTCACCAATCCGGGAACACGAGATTGGACGGTGCTCGCCTCCCTCTTCGCCACTCTCAACGAGATGTACGGAGACAGGACCATTTGCGGCATGGGCCGTGGGGATTCGGCTCTTCGCTACATCGGGCGCAAGCCAACCACTCTCACCACGATGGTGGAGGCGATGGAGATCATCAAGGACCTCGTGGCCGGGAAAGAGGTCTCATACAACGACGAGTTGATCCGGTTCCCCTGGATCGAGGGACCAGGGTGGGATCTTCCGATGTGGGTGGCGGGCTACGGCCCGAAGGCTCTGCGCACGGTGGGGCGCCACGGTGACGGCTTCATCCTCCAGCTCGCCGATCCCCAGGTACTGGAGTGGACCATGGATGCAGTGCGTGTGGCCGCCGAGGACGTGGGACGCGACCCCGATGAGATCGAGATCTGCGTCGTGGCGCCCGCATACGTCGGTGACGACATCGAGCATCAGCGGGAGCAGCTGCGCTGGTTCGGGGGGATGGTGGGCAATCACGTTGCCGACATGGTCAAGCGGTACGGCGAGGACGATTCGAAGGTGCCCAAGGCTCTCACCGACTACATCAAGGGGCGTGAGGGATACGATTACGACCACCACGGCAAGGCGGGCAACCCGTCGACAGACTTCGTCCCCGATGAGATCGTCGACCGGTTCTGTGTTCTCGGGACGGTAGAACAGCACGTCGAGCAGCTGAACCAGCTGAAGGACATCGGTGCAGACCATTTCGGGATCTACCTGATGCACGACGACCCCGAGGGCACCCTGCGCGCCTACGGGGAGAAGATCATCCCCGCGGTCAACGGCTGAGTTAGATGGACCGGCGTTTCCGGCTCGTCGACGTCTTCGGCGAGCGACCCCTCACCGGTAACCCTCTCGCCGTGGTGATCGACTCCGAGGGGCTCACCACCGAGGAGATGCTCGAGATCACCCGGTGGCTCGACTTCTCCGAGACCACCTTCCTGGGCCCGGCGACGGACGCTGGAGCCGACTACGCGGTGCGGATCTTCACCCTGGCCGGTGAGCTTCCTTTCGCCGGTCATCCCACACTGGGGAGCTGTCATGTGTGGCAGAGCCTCGCCGACGAGTCCCGTGACGAGATCGTCCAGGAGTGCGGCGCCGGGCTGGTGCGACTGCGGCGGACCGGGCAGCGGATCGCATTCGAGGCTCCTGAATTGATCCGCTCCGGTCCCGTCGATCCCGGGGAGCTGGAGGAGTTCGCCGACGTGCTCGGCATCGACGTCGCGGAGATACGGGCGGCCCGGTGGGTGGACAACGGGCCGGGATGGGTTGGGCTCCTCCTCGAGGACGCAGACGCGGTGCTCGCGCTCGAGCCGGACTTCTCCCGTGGCATCGAGGGTGAGAAGTACGACATCGGAGTCGTCGGGATGTACCGCGAAGGGTGGGAGCACCTCTATGAGGTGCGGGCCTTCTTCTCGGGAAGCCATGGAGAGATGCTGGAGGACCCGGTGACCGGGAGCCTCAACGCTTCGATCGCGCAGTGGCTGATCGGGCATGGATTGGCCAAGACCCCTTACGTGGCCAGCCAGGGACGTGCGCTTGGTCGCTCCGGCCGTGTCCACATCTCCGGTGACGCCGACTCGGTCTGGGTCGGGGGTCGGGTATTCGACGTCGTCGAGGGAACTCTGTCGGGAAGGCTGGGTTAGGGCCCGGGACTCAGACGAAGGCGACCCCGACGGCGGCGGCGTAGATGATGATCATCACCATCAGCATGGCGTAGCCGAGCAGCCCGTTCTCACCGAAGTCCTTGTTGAGCTTGGCTGCGGTCAGCCCGATGGCGACGAAAAACAGAAGAGTTCCTATCCACTCTGGCATTTGCGACGCCCCTCTTTCTCCTTGCCTCCCTTCACGACATTACGCGACTTCCGACCACTGTGTGCTGTCGGAGCCCGGATCAGCTGTTGAGCACCACGACCGGGCATTGAGCCGTTCTGACCAGGGTCTCCACACGCGGTCCCAGATGAAGCCTTGTGGTCCCTGCTCTCACCTGGGTGCCCAGGATCATCAGGTCGGGCCGAGTCTCTGCCACGTACGACAAGATCCCGCTCTCGGCAGAGTCGTCGTGGCGGATCGTGATCTGCGGTGTCCTCCCCAGGGCATCACCAACCCCTTTCAGTTCGGCAGTGACCTCTTCACTGTGGTCACGATGGGTTCCCATCAGGGATGGTGTCACTACGTGCAGCCCCTCGATCTCGGTTTCGTCGGTGGCAACGGCGAACGCCAGCTCAGCCGCGTGTCGCGCCGCAGTGGTTCCGTTGGTGGGGACCAGGATGCGACGCAAGCCACCCTCCGTGGCGACACCCCGCACCAGGAGTGTCGGACATGGTGACAGCTTCACCAGATCGTCGATCAGCGGGCCGAAGAGGTTGTCGTCTTCCTCTGTTCCGGCGATCGGAGTTCCCAGGACCATGAGGTCGTAGTCTCTCTCCGCCTCTTCGAGGATCACCGGCACCGGATCGTCACCCACCACGACGCGGCTGCCGGTGCCAGAGCTGGCGAACAGGCTCTCGAGCCCGGCGAGATGTGAGGCCGCAACAGCCTTCTCTCCGGCCGGCACTACTGCGACGAGAGTGATCGACATGTCTCGCAGGGCGGAGAGTCGATTCAGGATCGAGACCTGCAGGGCGCGGGTGGGTCCGATTCCCTCGGGTCGGGGGCGAACCGGGACCAGGACCCGGCGAACCCCACCGAGAAAGGAGCGCTGGAGAGCCGCCTCCATGCGCAGCCGGTACTGCTCGTCGACGTCGAGCTCCACTCTCGAGACCGTGTACCGAAGGGCTACCGGCGCCATCAGCGAGGTCACCACCGCCATCACCACGATGATCGAGAACATCGTCTGGCTGAGAATCCCCAGGGAGAGGCCGATGGTTGCGATGATGATCTCCAGGGCGCCGCGAGCATTCAACCCCGATCCGTAGGCCAGGCCCGACCAGTGGTCCTGACCAGATATCCAGCGGGCCCCGGCGTAAGCCCCTACCACCTTCCCGAATGTGGCCACTGCGATCACCAAGAGAGTGATCAGAAGGAGGCGGGGCTCGATGATGGCAGAGATGTCGACCTTCAACCCGGCGACCGCGAAGAAGATGGGGGCGAAGACCGCCATAGCCATCGACTCGACCCGGCGGATCGTCTCCATCGGGAGTCGCGGAGAGCGCCCGAACAAGATGCCGATGGCGAATGCGCCGAGGACGGGCTCGAGATGGAGCGCCTGGCTGAATGCGCCCCAGGCAAAGGCCAGCACCACCACGAGAGTCAGCATCCGATCCTGGCCGCGGAAGCGATCCTGCACGAAGGAGAGGCCCCGGTTCACCAACCAAGTCCCCACGGTCGCCGTGGCCGCCAGGAACAGAATCACCATCCCCACCGTCTGCAGGATCGTCGCCGAGGTGACCGCGGCGGCACTGGCCAGAGCGGTGACGATGCCTAGCAGGGTCCATCCGGTGATGTCGTCGATCATTCCTGCGGCGAGCAGGGTCTGGCCGATGTCTCGTCGCATCAAATCGAGGTCGATGAGGACTTTGGCGAGCACCGGGATCGCCGAGATCGCTAGCGCGGTGGCGATGAACAGCATGAACACCGTTCGCTGCGACGGGTCGGTGAGCAGATCGTCGGGAATGAGGTATCCGAGACCGAGTCCCGCGGCGAACGGCAAAACAAGGCCTCCGATGGCCACTCCGACAGCCGTGCGCGCCTTACGCCGAATCAGGCCGAGGTCGGTCTCCAGGCCCGTGACGACGAGCAGCAACATGACTCCGATCAATGCCACCGCCTCGAGAAGGAATCCCTGGACCTCAGTCCGGGGGAGGATCCACTCGCCGACCGCGGGCACCAGTCCCGAGAGCAGTGACGGGCCGAGGATGACTCCGGCGACGATCTCTCCGACCACCGAGGGCTGACTCAGCTTCTGCGCCAGCCCGCCGAGGAGACGCGCAGTCGCGAGGAGCAGAGCAATCTGCACCACCAACTGCAGCACGTCGTCGTGCGAGGCTGCACCGAATGCATCCAAGACGAACTCTCTTCCTCTGTCGCCTTGGGGGTTAGCTGACGGGCTCGGGCTGGAAGTTCGCCCTATCCGATGGTCCGGAATTCGCCCCGGGGTATTGGGTCCCCCCACCTGGCATGGGCCAGGTTCGGCGGTGTCGGCGAGAGGGTAGCAATCACTCTGGCGTGCATCGGGAATACTGATTCCTGGTATCCGGCATCGGCTTCGCCGCTCTTTGCGTTTATGGGGAGCACCACGAGAGGGGGGAGCAGATGATCGACTATGGAAGAGTTCGGGCGATACAACAGTTCCGGTTTGGCGAGCCCGGCGAAGACCGAGATCGGCGTCGCCGCAAGCGCGAGTTCAGGCCGTTGAGCGAGCTGCTCGGCGCACTGGCGAGCGGGCTGGCATCGATCGGGATTCGGGGAGACAGAAAGTCACGTCCGGCCTATTGAAGCCTCCCGTGGCCAGCGACGGCGACCTCCCGTGGCGTCTCTGCATGATCACACCAAATGTTCTGTCTACGGGACCAATCCGTTCACGTCCCCGTAGGTAACCGCCCGGTCGGGTGTCCAATCCTTACCTTCGTCGCTTGTCGGGCTGTATCGATTCGACGCAATGAGAGCGCTGACGACAGCCGTTGCGAACGAACTTCCGCTCCACTTGATCGTATGGTCCGCGTCTTGTCCGCTGAGGCCGATTATGTCGCAACCGGGAGCCACGTCCGTTATCCAATCACGGTCGGGTGCATTCACTTCGGTGCCGTTGTGCCACACCTTGACTTCTCCACCTCCGGAGCCGCTCTTGGAGCGGAGCCCACCCTCCCGGGCGGCCGCGACCGCCTTCACACCTTCGAAAGCGGCCGGGTAGACGGGGGCTGTGCAGGTGCTATTCCCTCCTGCAGCGACAATGGGCGCCTTCGGGAACCGCTCCCGCCAGGCGTCGACCGCCGCTTGCAGGCTCAGGAAAAAGTCTGAGCCTGCTTCAGGGCACTCGTGGGCGCCCAGCGATAGGTTCAGGGCACGCACATCTCCCTCGTCCTCGCCGTGACGACGAATGAGCCGGAGCACGGCTCCGAGAACATTCAGCTCGTCGGTTGGCGGCCGGGGAAGGGTGTGCGCATCGGGGTGATAGGGCTCACTGGTGCGCAGATACCCCGGATCGGGACGCGCTGAGGCGATGGAAGTCCGCAGTTCCGGTGCCAGTCTGCGAAGCAGGCTGATGACGAAGGTCCCGTGACTCACCGGGTCCTGGAAAGCAGGCCGCTCGGTGTCGATGGGCCGATCGAACATCACATTGGGATCGTCCATCCAGTGGGCCAGATCGGGGCTGATTCCCGAGTCGACGACGGCGATGATGCCTGCGTCGGCAGACTCGCGACCAGGCTTCAGCATCGTGTTGGCGGCTACCCACTGGCTGCCTTGGAATCCCGCGTGCCCGGTGTATCCCACCCCATGCACGGGAGAGGCAGCAATCCCCTCCTCGTTGAGCCGTCTCGATGCCTCATGAGGATCGAGGTCCTCGCTTTCTGTGTCACCGGTAACCCTGAGCACACCGACTCGCTCTTGGATCTGGGCGACGATGTCGTGGTCCAAACCATCGAGGATCTGACATAGCTCCCCATGCCCAGGTCGCTCCCATCGCTCCCCGAGTGCCGAGGTCGCATCGTCTAGTCGGTCGGGTGTGACGGCGACGAGATTCGGTAGGTGATGGCAATAGCAATCGCCGGAATGGTTTCCCTGCTTGCTCACAGTTCCCCCTCCTATCGGTCAGAGCTGGACCCCCACGGCCCGGTGGATGCGAGTATATGGAAACGACCATGTCCCGTGCCGAGCAGTTGATGAAACAGGCCCTTTCCCATCCGCAGCAGGCGCTCGTACACGGCCGGAAGATCCTGTCGGACCTGCCCGGGTCACAGATCGGTGAGAAGTCGGAGATTCTGCGCGCGTTGAGCATGGCCGCACGTCATGCCAATCGGATCGACGAATCGATCGACTATGCCTATAAGGCGGCGAAAGCGGGCGAAGAGTCCGGTGACGAGAAATTGAAGCTCTTCGGATTGCTCACGATGAGCGGCTCGCTCGCCATCGCCGGTCGCTTGTCGGAGGCGCTGGAAGTCGTCGAAGAGGGTGTGGCAGCCGCCACAGATCCCCACCTCAGGGCTCGCTTCGTCTTTCAACGCGGGGCGATCCTCGCTAACGCGGGGAGCGTGGTGGAAGCCGCGGGCTCGTTTCGGCAAGTCCTGCCGGTTTTCCGGGAGATGGAGGACGGATTCTCGGTCGGCCAGACACTCAACCGGCTCGGACTCCTGTACACGTCGGTCGGACGTCTGACGGAGGCGGAAGAACTTCTGACCGAGGCGCTCTCGCTGGCACTCGAGCGGGAGGAGTACGCCTCGGCTCACGGCATTCAGACCAACCTCGGGATGCTGGCGTCCTATCAAGGGGACATTCCCACCGCACTGAACTGGCTGGAGAAGAGCGACCTCCTCTACATGGAGGTGTCGGGGGCGGATGCCCCTCAACATGTTGCCCGCTGTGAAGTCCTGATCGGAGTGGGCCGCTTCGAAGAAGCTCTCCAACTCGCCGTCCAGATAGCTCGATCAAGTCGTCGAAGAGGTGACAAGGAGCACGAGGCGAACGCTCTCTTGGTGGCTGCCCAGGCTGCTCTATTGGTCGGCGACCACTCGCAAGCCATGTCGCTCGGCGCTCGTGCCGCGAATCTATTTGGCGACGTGTCCGAATCTCCGCGGGCGATCGAAGCGATGAGAGTGGTGGCGGAATCGCGTTTTCACTCTGAGGGTGCCTCGGTGGCTTTGCTCGAGGAGGCAATCGAGTTGGTTCGAGTCCTCGAGTCCGAGGGACAACTGGTCGCGGCAAGCCAGGCGCGATTCCTCACGGGACGTATTGCTTTGGCGTTGGGTGACCGACAGCGTGTCGAGCAGTATCTCGGGCCGGTCTCGGAGGTGGATTCGGGGCCGGTCGAGCTGAGGCTTCAGGCCCGGTTGGCCAGAGCCCTGAGACGGATTTCTGAGGGTGATCGTCGGGGCGCGTCTGTGGCGGCCTGGTCTGGTCTCAGATTGATCGACAGGTACCAGGGTGTCCTCGGAGCGACCGATCTGCGACTGGGCCTGGAGCGTCAAGGCTCTGAACTCGGTGAGATCGGTCTTGGCCTCGCGTTGGAATCGGGTCGACCGCGTCGGATTCTCGAGTGGATGGAACGCAGTCGGGCGAGGGCTCTGCGTCATCGCCCGGTGACACCCGAGGTTGATGACGAGGTGAGGGAAGTACTCGGGCGGCTCCGTCAGGTCGAAGCCGAAATGCGGAGACCGGAGAATCGCGGCGACACGCGACTCAATCGAGAGAGGCGCCTTTTGCAAGAACGGATCCAGACCGCCGATCGGCTCAAACGTTCGAGAGCAGAATCAGATCAGAGTCTCGACGCGGACACACTGATCGGATCGCTAGATGATCGATTTCTCTTGGAGCTGGCAATCCACAATGGGCGTTTGGTTGGTGTGGTCGTCGCCGGTGGACGGGCGCGGCGTGTGGATCTCGGAGAAGCCGACTCGATTCTCCGGGAGCTGGCACAGGTTCGGTTCGGCATGCGTCGCGCCGCCCGCCGGAGCCGGGGTATTGATGCCGAGTCGTTGGAAGCCCTCGACCGGATGCTGCTTGGAGAGGTCCAATTAGGCGACGGCGAGGTAATCCTCGTCCCACCACCTCCGCTCATGATGACGCCGTGGTCCGCCCTGCCCAGTCTCCAAGGTAGGACGTTGATCGTTGTGCCCTCCGCGGAGATGTGGTGGCGGTCGAAGTTGACGCAGTCGGCGGGAGACGGTGTCGTAGTTGCTGGAGGACCCGATTTGGTCACAGCAGATTCCGAAGTCCGTGAGATCGCTCGTCTGTACGAAGATGCCCGCTTGTTACCGCCCGGCTCGACGGTCGAGGAGGTGAGAGAAGCGATAGCCGGTTCCACGCTCGCCCACATAGCCTGCCATGCCACCTTCCAGGTCGAAAACCCCATGTTCTCCTCACTGCGTCTCGGGGACGGCGATCTGAATGTCTATGACATCGAGAGACTGGGTGCCCCGCCGGCGGTCGTCGTTCTGTCGGCTTGCGACTCCGGCTACACCGAAACACGAGCAGGAGACGAGCTGGCCGGGTTGACCTCGGCCCTGCTCAGCATGGGAACCCGGTCAATAGTGGCCAGTGTCGGCCTGGTGCCCGACGCACCGGCTACATCGGAGTTGATGGTCGAATTCCATCAGGGACTCGTGGAGGGTCTCGAGCCGGCGGCTGCTCTGGCCCAGGCACAGGAAGCGAAGTTCGACGATCCCAATGGGTTCGTTGCCGCCGCCTCGTTCATCTGCGTCGGAGCCTGAAAGCGGGGCAGAGCCGGGTCCCGACCCTCTACGATCATGCGTATCGAGGCTCTATCACACGGAGACCTGCTGGTCCTGGCAGCTAAGGGGGAGCGGTCGGCGTGGGACGCGCTCGTCGATCGCTTCGGTCAGATGGTGTGGTCGGTGGCGCGCGGGTTTCGCCTCGACGAGGCCACCGCCAAAGACGTCACCCAGACGGTGTGGCTGAGACTCGTCGAGAACATCGATTCGATCGACGATCCGGAGCGGCTACCGGGTTGGTTGGCTACGACCGCACGGCGCGAGGCGCTCCGGGTGGCGAAGACGCGCGAGCGCGATGTGCCGTCGGACTTCGAGTTCGACGTGGAGGATCGTGTCCCGTCTCTCGACGAGATGCTCATCGACGAGGAGGAGAGCCGTCTCGTGGTGCGGGCTTTCAAGACACTCGACGATGCCTGTCGTGAACTGCTCAGGTTGATGACGATCGAGCCGCCGCTCAGTTATGAGGAGTTGTCCGAGATGACGGGAAGGCCAATAGGGAGCTTGGGCCCTACCAGGGCCCGCTGTCTGGAGAAATTGAAGTCGGCGATGTCGCGTATCACAGGGGCGGATGGAGGCTCTTAGGGTCAGGAGGTGAGCACTGATGAGTAAACACGACGAGACCAGGGAGTCAGAGCTCATCGCCGCGCTACGGGAGGGTCTCGCTGCCAGCGACCCGGTTCCAACCGACGTGACGGAATTCGCCCGGGCCGCCTACACGTGGCGGGACATCGACGCCGAGTTGGCCGAGGTGGAGTACGACTCTGCGGAAGAGGATCTCCCGGCAGGGGTCCGGTCTTCCACCGTCATCCGGATGATGTCGTTCCAGGCCGGTCGGTGGATGATCGACATCGAGTACGACGAGACCGCCGGTCGGATCATGGGGGCGACCTCGCCCCCCGCGCGCTACACGATCGAGATCCACACCGCCGGGGCGCGTTTCGCGACCGAGTCCGATGAGTCCGGGCGTTTCACCGCGGACGAGGTCGCTCGAGGCCCACTCGCCATGATCCTCCGCTTCTCCGACGGTTCGGTCGTCAAGACCCCCTGGGTCGTTCTCTAGCCGACTGCACGTATCACAGTCGGGTCGAATCTCTCTTGTCCGTTGACCGTCGCTCGTGTGGCGAAGGGATGGAGAGGAGAGCAGACATCTCGGGGCCATCCCTGGCCAACTGAGGCCGCTGGGGTGGGGGAGGCCGAGCAGACGGAACGAGGGGGGCCGCCTTCGATGGCGGTCCCCTTTCGTGTGGATGGGGAGCACCAAAGAGTAGAACCCCGGGTCCAATTGGACCCGGGGTCCTGATTCCCCCCTGCCGGAGACCTGTCCGATCCTGGGATCGGAGACTTCGTGCCCCTGTGGTGTTCGGTGAGAACCCGTTCTGCAGAGATAGAGGGGAAGGGAGGGCGCCTGATACGCGTTGTTCGTCGTATATGGAATTGGGCATCACGAGCTTCGCCGAGACCATCCCCACCCACGGTGGTGAGCCCGCCGTTGGCCATGGCGAGAGACTCCGTCAGATACTGGAAGAGATAGATGTGGCCGAGTCGGTGGGACTCGACGTGTACGGGCTCGGGGAGCACCACCGGCCCGACTTCGCCTCTTCGGCTCCCGCGGTGGTCCTCGGTGCGGCAGCCGGGCGGACTTCGAAGATCCGGCTCTTTCCCGCCGTCTCGATACTCAGCACCGACGACCCGGTGCGAGTCTTCCAGCAGTACGCCACTCTCGACCTGATCTCATCCGGGCGCGCCGAGCTGCTGGTGGGCCGGGGATCGTTCATCGAGTCCTTTCCCCTGTTCGGATATTCGTTGGACGACTACAGCGAGCTGTTCGCCGAGAAGCTGGACCTTCTCCTGAAGATCAGGGACACCGAAGGGGAGATCGAGTGGTCGGGGCGTTTCCGCACTCCGATCCGGGGCCAAGGGGTCTATCCCCGTCCCGAACGGGAGCTGCCCATCAGGGTGGCAGTGGGTGGCACACCGCAATCGATCGTGAGGGCGGCGACACGTGGTCTCCCCGTGGCTCTCGCCATCATCGGCGGCAGTCCCGACCGGTTCTCTGCTCTCGCCGACCTGCATCGCAAGACCCTGACCGAGTCGGGCTACGACCCCGAGGAGGTGCCGCTCTCGGTTCACGGCCATGGCTACATCTCCGACAGCAACGACCAGGCCGCCGAGGAGTACTACTCCTCCTACGCCGCCGCCATGAGCAGGATCGGACGCGAGCGGGGCTGGGGGCCGATGACCAGAGACCAGTTCGACTGGATGCGGTCGGAGGAGGGGTCCCTGGTACTCGGTGACGTCGAGACCGTGGCGGCCAAGATCCTGCGCTGGAAGCAGATCCTCGGCATCGACCGCTTCGAGCTCCATGTCAGCGTGGGCACCATGCCCCATCAGAACGTGCTGCGCAGCATCGAACTGCTCGGCACCAAGGTGGCGCCGATCGTCAACGAATCGGGGGACTAGCGCTGCTAGCGGTCCTCCGACGCCGCCAGAGTCCTTCTCAGTAGCGGAAGTGCGGCGAGGTCTTTCTCGCGACCTGCTGCCTGTTTCGACCGGATCACGTCGATCAGGGAGGCGACCATCACGCGCAGATCGGGATCTCTGGCCACCATGATCGAGTCTGCATCCCGGATCACATCTGGGTAGCCCGTGGTACCGGCTGGGGACATCACCAGATCGAGATCGCCGTGTCTGGTGGTCAGGGTCCACACCTTGGCGGACCTCAGGAGATGGGGGTCGAAGGGGAATGGCACACCTTCGGGCTCGGGTTTGGTGCGTAGGCGGGCTTCGAGATGCTCCAGGGCCGTGGCCAGTCTCTCGAGGTTGTCATCTGTGCCGGCGGGTGTGATGTCGACGTCCTGAGTGAGCAACGGGGCTCCTCGAAGACGCGCCGCCACCCCACCAACGACGACGAAATCGACTTCGTGCTCGGTGAGGACACGGAGGACGGCTACTGGGTCGAACTCAGCCATGATCCGCTGCCGCCGCCATCGCCTCGAAGGAGTTGACGGCGCGCACCATGTTGGCCAAACGCTCGTGCGGCTCCAGTCTCAGCTCACGCTGGATGAGCGAGTCGTCGTGGTCGTCCGAGGGTGTGAGCGCAACGGACAGGTGGAAGCCGCAGACCCGGAGGACGTTCTCGACGGTGGCGAAATCGGGATTGGTCCTCCCGCTCTCCCAGCGAGAAACGACCGGCTGATGGGTCCCCAAGCGATCGGCCAGTTTTCGTTGGCTGAGGCCGGCCCGCCGTCTCGCCTCGATGATCAGTTCCCGGGCAGTCATGGGGAAATGATGATAACAGAAATACTATGGATATGATATCAGTTCAGATATCATTTTCCCGCCAGTGTGATGTCCGAGGGTTGACTCCCGAGACACCGGCTGGTAAACCTCTCCGTTCAATGAGCAACACGTCCGCATTCGCACGGCAGTGGTGGTGGTCGACCCCATAGAGGTGGCGACCATACGGCTCATTCCATAGACCCGACATCTACCCACCTCAGGACCACGAGGTGGGTTTTTCGATTCCCGGATCTCACCCTCCCTCATGGTCCGGCGAGGGAGGAGCCCATGGAATCGATCTTCGACATACCGGCAGACCTGGACACCCCGGTCTCGGCCTATCTGCGGCTCGCCGCATTGCGGCCCCGTTACCTGCTCGAGAGTGTCGAGGGCGGCCACACCGGCCGCTACTCGTTCATCGGGTTCGGCGACACGACCACGGTAAGCGTCGAGAAAGACGGGGTCTACTCCGACGGGCGGTTGATGGGGACCGATCTCCTGGCGGGTCTGCGTCGGGCCCTGGAGATCGCACCTGTCTGCGCCCCCGAGGACGACGCCTCCCCGTTCGGCGGTGGCCTGGTCGGGGTGGCGGCCTTCGACCTGGTTCGCCGGCTCTATCGGCTGCCACCGGCACCACACGAGCGGACCGGGCCGGATGGCGTCTACATCACCACCAGCTCCATCCTGGTCTTCGACCACCTCACCAGGCGTATTGCCCTGCTCCACTCCGGATCCGAGCTCGAGCGTCGGGAGCTGAGGAGGGAGGTGATGAGAGCGCTGCGCGGGCCATTGGAGAACGGTTCCCGCCCGGCCCGTCATCATCCGGCCGCACCGAGCATGACCCGGACGCAGTACATGAGCGGGGTGGAGGCGGTGAAACGCCACATCGAGGCCGGTGACGTGTACCAACTGGTCCTCTCGGTTCGGTTCAGCGGTGAGACCGAGGTCGACCCCTTCACCGCCTATCGCGCCCTCCGCCTCCTCAACCCGTCCCCTTACATGTACTTCATCGACACCGGCGATCGTCAGGTCGTCGGCTCCTCGCCCGAGGCCCTGGCCAGGCTCAACGGCCGCAAGGCCGAGCTGAGGCCGATCGCAGGGACACGGCCGAGAGGGGCCGACGAGGATGAAGACCACCGTCTCGAACAGGAATTGCTCTCCGACCCCAAGGAGGCCGCCGAGCACGTGATGCTGGTCGACCTGGCCCGCAACGACGTGGGACGCACCGCCTCGCCGGGCTCGGTGGTGGTCGAGCCCTACAGGACCATCGAGCGCTACAGCCACGTGATGCACATGGTGAGCGGTGTCACCGCCCAATTGCGCACCGATCTGGACGAGTTCGACCTCTTCGCTGCCGCATTTCCCGCCGGAACCGTCACCGGAGCGCCGAAGCTGCGCGCCATCGAGATCATCGACGAGCTGGAACCTGTCTCCCGCGGGCTCTACTCGGGCTCGGTCGGGTACTTCGGACATCGTGGGGCGATGGACCAGGCGATCACCATCCGCACGCTGGTCTTCGGGGAGGGCCGCTACGACTATCAGGCGGGGGCGGGGATCGTCGCCGACAGCGACCCGGACGCCGAGCACCGGGAGGTCCTGTCCAAGGGAGCCGCCCTCGAGGCGGCGCTGGAACTGGCCAAGGAGGGTCTATGAGCCACGTCCTCGTAATCGACAACTACGACTCCTTCACCTACAACCTGGTGCAGGCATTCCAGGGGGTGGGAGCCCGGGTCACCGTCGAGCACAACGACGAGATCACCACCGAGGGCGCCGACGACCTCGAACCCACCCACCTGGTCATCTCCCCGGGCCCTGGCCGTCCCGAGGATGCCGGGAGCTCGGTGGAGATGATCCGCCATTTCTCGGGCCTGATCCCCGTCCTCGGAGTCTGTCTCGGGCATCAGGCGATCGCGGTCGCATTTGGCGGGAGGGTCGATCCCGCCCTCGACCTGATGCATGGCAAGTCCTCGGCGGTGTATCACGACCGCCGGACCCTGTTCTCCGGTCTTCCCAACCCGTTCGTGGGAGGGCGCTACCACTCGTTGGCCGTGTCGGAAGTGGAGTTGCCGGACGATCTGGCGATCTCGGCCTACACCTCCGATGGGGAGATCATGGGGATCCGCCACCAGGCATTGCCGGTTGAGGGGGTTCAGTTCCATCCCGAGAGCGTGCTCACGCCTCTCGGGGGACGGCTGATCACCAACTTCCTGGCCTCGAGGGTTCGCTCCACCGACGACGAGCTGGTGAGGGCGTGATGAGGGAGATAGTCGGGAAGTTGTTGGACGGTGACGTTCTCACCGAGGTCGAGGCCGAGGAGCTCGTCTCCTACCTCACCGCCCCCGACCTCGACCACGCGGTGGCCGCCGCCGCTTTGGCCGGGCTCCGCACCAGGGGTGAGACCGCCCGCGAGGTGAGGGTGTTCGCCAGAGGGCTCCAGGACCTGGCCGTGCGCCCTGAGATCGCCGACACCTCGAGAACCGTCGACGTGGTCGGCACCGGGGGTGACTCCTCGGGGAGTCTCAACCTCTCAACCGGTGCCGCCCTCCTTGCTGCTGCCGCCGGAGCCGAGGTGGTCAAGCACGGGAACCGCTCCGTGTCCAGTCGCAGCGGCAGCTACGACGTGCTGGTGGCATTGGGCCTCGACCTTCCCTGGGATGCAGTCCGGGCCGGACGGGTCTTCGCCGAGACCGGGTTCACCTATCTCTTCGCTCCGAGCTTCCACCCGGCGATGAAGTCGGTGGCTCCGGTGCGACAGGCCATGGGAGCGCGCACCATCTTCAATTTGGTGGGCCCGCTGGCCAACCCGGCACGGACTCCGTTCCTCGTCGTCGGTGCATTCAGCCGCGAGGCGGCCCGGATGATGGCCGACACCCTCTCCGGTATGGACATCCAGCGGGCCTTTGTCATCCACGGCGAGCCTGGCTGGGACGAGCCGACCCCGGTCGGCCCCTATCTGCTCTTCGACGTCACCCCGGGCTCGGTCACCGAGACCGTCGAAGACCCGGCCCGCTTCGGCATCGCCCGCTGTGATCCCGGCGATCTCGTCGGGGGCGATCCGGAGGAGAACGCCACCGCCATCAGACGGGTCTTCGCCGGCGAGCCCGGGTCCCATCGCGATGCTCTCCTGCTCGGCGCCTCCCTCGCCCTGCGGGTCACCGGGACGCCTCTCGACGAGGCCCTGGGTCGGGTCGGTGAGGTGATCGACAACGGGGAGGCGCACGGTCTCTTGGATCGGCTCTCCGCCGCGGTCGGACAGGAGAAGACGAGTGTCTGACTTCCTCGCCGAGATGTCCCGGGCCAGCTTCCGTCGAGCCGCCGCCCTGCACGGGGAAGGGGTTGATCTCGGGGCGCTCCTGGGCTCGGCTCCACCGCCTATGCCTCTCGATCTCGCCGAAGGCGGCTTCGACGTCATCGCCGAGGCCAAGTTTGCCAGCCCCTCCGAGGGGAGGTTGCTGGTCGGCGAGGCGGGCAGCGATCGTGCGGTGGCCATCGCCCGCTCCTATGCCGAATCGGGAGCGGCGGCCATCTCGGTCCTGACCGAGGAGACCCGGTTCGCCGGGTCGGTCGAGCATCTCGAGGCGGTGGCGGCGTCTTGTCCGGTGCCGGTGATGCGCAAGGACTTCCTGGTCGACCCCGTCCAGGTGCTCGAGGCGCGGGCCCGCGGCGCGTCGGGGGTCTTGCTGATCGCCCGGATGCTGTCCCGCGATCTCCTCGAGGAGATGACCGACCTGGCCATCGCCCACGGCATGTTCGTGCTCGTGGAGGTGTTCGATCGGGGGGACCTCGAGAGGGCAGCGCCCGTCTTCGACCGCGAGGTCCTGGTCGGGGTCAACTCCCGCGACCTGGTGACACTCGAGGTAGACCCCACTCGCTTCGCGGATCTCGCCCCCCATCTCCCCGATCATCTTCCGGCGGTGGCGGAGAGCGGTATCTCGACGGTCGACCAGGTCACCGCGGCGGTGGCGCTGGGATATCGCCTCGCCCTGGTGGGGTCTTCGTTGGTGACGGACCCGAGGCCGGCCGCCAGGCTCCGCGAGCTCATCGGGGCCGGTCGCGCCGCTCTCACCGGAACGGCGTCGTGAGCCTCTTCGTCAAGATCTGTGGCGTCACCGATGTCCCGACGGCGACGGTCGCCGCCGATGCCGGCGCCGATGCGATCGGCTTCGTGTTCGCCCCCTCTCCACGGCAGATCTCGCCTCTGGAAGCCGTTGCCATTTCTGCGGAGATCTCACCACGTGTGCTCAGGGTGGCGGTGTTCCGGCGACCCGACCGGCACGAGATCGATTCCGTGCTCGAGCACTTCACTCCCGACCTGATCCAGGCGGACCGAGAGAGCCTCCTCGAGTTCAGCGGGGTCGACAACACCCTCCCGGTGATTCGCTCCCGGGGCGGTGCAGTACCTGACGGTGGCCGATTCCTCTATGAGGGGCCGGTGAGCGGGGCGGGCGAGATGGTCGACCTCGACGGAGCCGCGGCCGTTGCCCGGCTCGGCGACATGGTACTCGCCGGTGGTCTCCGCCCCGACAACGTAGATATGGCCATCGACTGGGTGAGGCCGTACGGGGTCGACGTCAGCAGCGGAGTGGAATCCGCTCCAGGAGCGAAGGACCCGTGGTTGATCCGAACGTTCGTAGCCGCGGCACGCGCGGCCCAAGAAAGGCTGGTGAGGACATGACCACCGAGACCCGGCCGACGCCAACGGTGTCGGCAGAGGGCCGCTACGGCGCCTACGGCGGGCGCTACGTGCCCGAGACGCTGATGACGGCATTGCGTCGGCTGGAAGAGGCGGTGCTGGGGCTGTTCGAGGACAGTGAGTTCCTGGCCGAGCTGGCACTGGAGCAGGAGACCTTCGTGGGTCGTCCCACGCCACTCACCCCGGCCGATCGATTGGGGGCGGCGTGGGGCTCCCGGGTCTACCTGAAGCGGGAGGACCTCTGTCACACCGGGGCCCACAAGATCAACAATGCCATCGGCCAAGCCCTGCTCGCCCGGCGTCTCGGCGCCAGCCGGATCGTCGCCGAGACCGGGGCCGGCCAGCATGGTGTCGCTGCCGCGGCCGCAGCCGCCCGGGTCGGGCTTCCCTGCACCGTCTACATGGGGGCCGTCGACGTGGTCCGCCAGGCCACCAATGTCCAGAGGATGCATCTCCTCGGGGCCACGGTGGTCCCGGTGGAGAAGGGAGGACAAACCCTTCAGAGCGCCATCGACGAGGCGATGCGCGACTGGGTGGCCGATCCCGACGGGACCTACTACCTCCTCGGGTCGGCCGTTGGTCCCCATCCCTATCCGACGCTGGTCGCCGGTCTCCAGTCGGTGATCGGCCACGAAGCGCGGGCCCAGATGCTGGAGACGACAGGGTCTCTGCCCGATGTCGTCGTAGCCTGCGTGGGAGGCGGCTCCAACGCCATCGGCATGTTCCGCGGGTTCGTCGACGACGAGCCGGTGGCACTGCTCGGCGTCGAGGCGGGTGGAGACGGCACCGCTCACAGTGCCACGCTCGGCTCCGACACGGTTGGGGTGCTCCACGGAGCGATGACACCTCTGCTCCAGGACGAGTACGGCCAGGTGCACGAGACCCATTCCATCGCTCCCGGGCTCGACTACCCGGGAGTCGGCCCCGAGCACGCCATGCTGCGGGATTCCGGTCGGGCCACCTATGTCTCCGCCAGTGACCGTGAGGCGCTGATGGCGCTACGGGAGTGCTCCATCACCGAGGGGATCATTCCGGCCCTCGAGTCGGCCCACGCCCTGGCCGGGGCCCGGCGCTGGGCCGAGGAGCGCCCCGGCTCGTCCATCGCCGTATGCGTGTCGGGACGCGGCGACAAGGACCTCGGCATCATCGAGGGGGCCGGCGATGAGTGACCGGATCGACTCGGTCACCCGCGCCATCGAGGCGGCCGGAGGACATGCCATCTGCGCCTATGTCACCGCCGGCTACCCGACTCTCGACGACTTCCCCGGCATCCTGGCCCGGATCGCAGAGGCCTCCGACGTGGTGGAGGTCGGCATCCCGTTCACCGACCCGATGGCCGACGGGCAGACGATCCAGCAGGCCAGCCACCAGGCGCTGGCCCAGGGTGTGAACCTGGACTACGTGTTCGACGTTCTCGGTGAGAGCGACCTGGCCGCCCCCCACGTGCTCATGGGCTACTACAACCCATACCTCGCCTTCGGCCTCGACCGGCTCGTCGCCCGGATGAGCGATGTCGGTACCGCAGGACTGATCGTCCCCGATCTCCCCCTGGAGGAGTCTGTCGACCTCTCCCGGTCGCTCCAGGGCCGGGGTCAAGGGTTGATCCAGTTGGTGGCGCCGACGACTCCGGACGAGAGGCTGTCCGTACTCGCCACCGCGAGCCGGGGTTTCGTCTATGCGGTGACCACCAAGGGCACCACCGGGTCCACCACCATCTTCGACGAGGAGGTGCTGGCCTATCTGGATCGGGTGAAGGCGGCGTCGGCCCTGCCCGTCCTGGCCGGCTTCGGCGTCAGGGAGCGATCTCAGGTGGCGGCGCTCGGAGGGCACGTCGACGGCGTGGTCGTGGGCTCAGCCCTCATCGACGCCATCGACAGGGGTGACCACCCGGGGCGATTCCTCAAGGGTCTTCGACCCGTGGGAGCAGGCCGGTGATCGTCGTGCTGGCCGCAGACGTCACTGAGACCGGGAATTTGCGCACCGCGGTACCGTTTGCCCTCTCATGGCAGCGATTCGCGACCTGATAGAGCTTGGGTTCCCGTGGGAGGGGTTCGACCCGTTCCTGTTCACCGTCCACCACGTCGACCACTACCCGGCCGGCAACGAGGAACTGGGCCCCGTGCGGCCCCTGGACGGGCGCAACATCGGCTCGGACTTCTCGTACCAGGACGGATGGAGCATGTATCACGGAGCCACCATCCCCGGGTTCCCCCAGCACCCCCACCGCGGGTTCGAGACGGTGACCGTGGTCCGCCGCGGCTTTGTCGACCACTCTGACTCGCTGGGAGCCACGGCCCGGTACGGAGAAGGCGATGTCCAGTGGCTGACCACGGGCAGCGGGATCATGCACTCGGAGATGTTTCCGTTGCTGGACCCCGAAGATGACAACCCGCTCGAGCTCTTCCAGATCTGGCTCAACCTGCCTCCGGAGTCCAAGATGGTCGACGCCTATTTCGGGATGCTGTGGAGCGAGGACATCCCCAGGGTCACTCCGGCGGTCGGGGTCTCGATCGACACCATCGCCGGACGGCTCGCCAACTCCACCCCGCCCTCGCCACCGCCTGATTCGTGGGCCTCTCGTCCCGATACCGACTTCGCCATCTGGCTGATCCGGCTGGCTCCGGGCGCGGTGTACGATCTGCTGCCTGCGGAAGCGGGGACCAACCGCACCCTCTACTGCTTCCTCGGAGACGATCTCACCGTGAACGGCACCGCGGTGTCCGCCGATGTGGGAGCGCGCCTCGATGCCACGGCGCAGGTCCGCCTCGTCAACAACGGGGCTCCAGCCGAGTTCCTCATGTTGCAAGGCCGACCGATCGGCGCACCGGTGTTCCAGTTGGGCCCGTTCGTGATGAACTCGGCCGAGGAGTTGCGCCAGGCCGTCGATGACTACCACCGCACCCGGTTCGGCGGATGGCCCTGGTCGGGTCCCGACCCGGTCCACGATCGCAGTGAGGGCCGGTTTGCGTTGCACGCCGACGGGAAGGTGGAGCACCGCGAGCGTCTGCAGACGAGCCGATGATCCACCAGCTCCGCATCTACGAGATCTTCGAGAACAACAAGGAGGCGTTCCACGACCGGTTCCGGGATCATGCGATACGCATCATGCGATCGTACGGGTTCCGCTTCCTGTCGGTGTGGGAGTCACGGACCGAGGACCGGACCGAGCTGGTTTACCTCCTGGAATGGCCCGACGAGGAGACGCTGAGGTCGGCCTGGGATGGGTTCATGCAGGACCAGGAGTGGAAGGACATCAAGAGGGAGTGGGCCGCGGAGCACGGTGATGCTGTGGGCGAGATCCAGGACAGAGTGCTCGTCCCCACGGGTTACACGCCTCGGGGCTAGACGAGCATCGTGACGAGGGCCCCCATCCACAGGAGCATCTCGATCCCGAGCACCCGGTTGATCTGACGTCCCGCCACGGTGGCCTCCACCCGGTCGCCGCGGCTCACCGCGGCGCGCAGGCGCTTCGAGGCCGGCCGGGCGACGATGGCGCCGATGCCGATGGCGACGAGCACGAGGGCTAGCCCGACCCATATCCAAAGGCTCACCGTCTCGATCCCGACCGCCCACATGAGGGCGCCACCGGATATCAGCGTCCCCAGACCGAAGAGGATGCCAAACCGTTCGGCCCTTCTCAGCCTCCTCAGCAGCGCTTCTGCGTTCGCCTGGCCGGCGTGCACCGACTCCCGGATGTCAGAGGGGACGAGCAGCTTGTGGCCGAACCAGGCGGCGGCGATGGCGACGTGGAGAATCCGGAGGGTGAGGATCATGAGGGCCATCTGCACCCTACGCAGACGTGGTCACCGACGACGCCGGATGCCAGAATCTTCGGATCAGCTTCATCGCACGAGCCCGGGAGATGGCGGAGGCAACCCCCGCCGCACGCAACCGCGTCGTCGACCTGATCCGGGTCTTCTCGATCCTCGTGGTGGTGTTCGGCCATTGGCTGATGGCGGCGGTCACATTCGAGGATGGGATGATCGTCCCTGGCCATCTCCTCGAGTTGGCCGACTGGACCCATCCCCTCACCTGGGTCTTTCAGGTGATGCCGCTGTTTTTCTTCGTCGGTGGCTACTCGAACGCCCTGTCGTGGCGATCTGCCCGGCGGAGAGGGGAGTCGTATGGTGCGTGGTTGCGGGCCCGGCTGCGGCGGCTCGCCCTCCCGGTGGTCCCGCTGCTCCTGGTCTGGACGGTGGGCGGCTGGATCGGGTTGCGCCTCGGTCTCGACTGGGAGATCCTCCAACTCGCCTCGCGGGTCGCCCTCGTGCCCACCTGGTTCCTCGCAGCCTACGTGGTGATCGTCACCCTGGCCCCACCGGCCCTGGCGCTGTGGGAGCGTTTCGGATGGTGGTCCATCACTGGGGGAGTCGTGTTCGGTGGTCTCGCCGACCTGCTCTCGATCGGCGCCGGGATCGTGCCCGCCGGGTTCCTCAACTACGTCTTCGTCTGGGCCACGGTGCATCAGCTCGGTTACGCCTGGGTCGACGGGCGGCTCGCCTCGGTGTTGCGACGCGTCGTCATGGTTGTGATCGGGTTCCTGGCGACGCTTGCCCTGGTCTGGGCGGGCCCGTACCCGGTGGCGATGGTGGGCCTCGACACGGCCCAGATCACCAACTCCTACCCGCCCCGGGTGACTCTCACCTTCCTCGGTGTCTTCCAGGCGGGACTGGTGCTGGTCCTGGAGCCCATGTTGGAGAAATGGATGAGCCGGCTGCGGGCGTGGACGACGGTGGTGGCAGTCAGTGCCCGAATCATGACCCTCTACCTCTGGCACCTCACCGCGATGATCGTCGTCATCGGTCTCGGTCTCGTCTCGGGCGGCTTCGGATTCGGCGTGGAGCCGCTCTCCGGCGCCTGGTGGTCCACCCGGCCGATCTGGTTCGCCGTGCTGGTGGTGCCCACCATCGTGCTGATCTTGGTGTTCGGGAGGTACGAGCGGCCCGAGCACGACCTGAGGCCGGCTCCACGGTGGTGGCGCCCGGTCCTGGCGGTGACCATGATCTGCGCTGGTCTTGGTTTTCTCGCCGCTATCGGGATCGCCGACGAGCAGGGCCTCAACGGTCTGATCTTGAGTCTGCCGGTGATCGGCGTCTTTCTGGGGGGAGTGGCACGCCTTCCCTGGCAACGCTCCGCGCTGGGCTGACCGGGCTGCCAGTCGGTTACGGGTGGGGTCAGTCCTCGCGGAGCACGGCTCCCAGGACCCAGCTGACGATCGTCACCACGATCGAGGCCAGGAACGTCTCCCAGAAGAAGCCTTCCGAGGTCAAACCGAGATCGAAGACCCCGGATAACCCGACCACGACCGCGAGGGCGACCGCATTCACCACGAGGAGGAAGAGCCCCAGCGTCACCAGGATCAACGGCAGGCTGAACAACTTGAGGACCGGCTTCACCACGGCGTTGACCGCACCCATGATCACCGCCACGATCAGAAACTGCCACCACTCACCGCTGAACTCGAATCCGTCGACGATCCATACCGCAACCCACAGCGATGCCGCGGCACCGAGTGTCTTTATGACGAAACCCATGGAGGTCAATATATGCGAGGAAGCCCAAGGCGGGCGGGATTCAGTCTGGATGGATCCGGTCGTCGGCGTCGCGACCCACCACGAACCAGATGGCATGGACCGGCACATTGCCCTTGTTCCAGAGCCGGTGCGGGGTGGTGGAGTCGAAGGCGATCGAGTCGCCGGTCTTCAACTCGTACTCCTGGAAGCCGATCTGGATCCCGAGTGTGCCCGACATGACATAGCCGTATTCCCTGCCGTGGTGACGCATCAACGACTCGTCGGGTGTCGAGGCGCCCCCGACCTCGTAGGTAGCCTGGAGAAAGTCGACCTCTTCCTCCGAGGTGGCGGTGAGCTCCTCCCACCTCACCCCTGAGGCCAGTTCCAGGGTTTGGCGGTCCTCGGGGTGGACCAGGGGACTGACGTTCTGGGTGGGGGCGGGCCCGGGAGCCTCTTCGAAGTCCTCGCCTCGAATCACCCGGTCCAATGAGAGGTCGAGCTCGGTGACGATCGCATACAACGTTCCCACCGAGGGTTTCGACATCCCACTCTCGAGCTGGGAGATCATGCTCGCCGAGAGGCCGAGACGACGTGCCAGCTCTCGTTGGCTTATCCCCGCTCGCTGCCTCTCCTCCCGGAGGCGATCGCCGATTCCGTCGAGGGTCTGGTTCTGGTCTGTCGCTCTCTCGGCTTCGCTCACATTCGCATCCAGCCGCCGTCGATGTACAGGTTCACCCCATTGACAGCGGGGTTCTCCAACAAGAACACGGTAGCGTCGACGACGTCGGCTGTGGTGGCCAGCTTTCCAGTCGGAGTCCGATCGACGAAGGCGCTGAGATCCTTGCCATCCCAGAACGGGGTGTCACCGACGATGCCGGGGTGGATGGCGTTGAACCTGATCGGGGCCAGCTCGATGACCAGGTCGTTGATCATCGTGGAGATGCCGCCGTTGACCGTGGCCACCGTTATCGCACCCGGGTAGGGGCGCTCTTTGGCGAGCCCGCCGTACATAAGCACCGAGGCGTCGTCGGTGAACTTCGGGATGAGGGCGTGGACGGTCTCGGTGTAGCCGATCATCTTCATGGTGATCAGCTCGCGCGCCGTGGAGATGTCGTACTCCCGGATCGGGTTCTGGTCCCGGAGGATGGCAGTCAGCACCAGATGCTGGACCGGCCCCACTTCGGAGAGCGCCGGACCGATGCTCTCGGGCTGGGCGAGGTCGAAGCCGAGGCCGACCACGCCATCGCCGATCTCGGCGGCCGCCGCTTCGGCTCGGGCCCGATCCCTGCCCGTCACGATCACGGCCCTGCCCGCCTGGTGGTAGTGGCTTGCCACCGCCCGGCCCAATCCGGAGGTGCCGCCAACTATCAGTACCGATCCATCGGCCATTCCAACTCGCTCCTTGGTCGAACAACGGCGAGGATATACGTTTCCGGGACACGGTGTGCAGTGAGGCTGATCACAATGGCGGTCGAGGAGAGCGAAGTGTGAGCGAATCGGGGCGATTCGACGTGTGCGTGGTGGGGGCCGGTCTCGTCGGTCTGGCCACGGCCAGGGCACTGGCCGAGCAGTACGACGGTATCTCGGTCGCCGTTCTCGACAAGGAAGACGGTGTAGCCCGTCATCAGAGCAGTCACAATTCCGGTGTGGTCCACTCCGGGCTCTATTACGAGCCGGGCTCGTTGAAGGCCCGTCTGTGTGTCGAGGGGCGGGAGGCGGTGTACGACCTGTGCCGCGAGCACGGCCTTCCCTATGAGAGATCCGGCAAGCTGGTGGTGGCATCTCACCCCTCGGAGATTCCCGCCCTCGACGAGCTGGAGAGGAGGGGTCGGGCCAACGGCCTGGCCGGCCTGAGACGCATCGGCCCCGATGAGATACGCGATCACGAGCCCGAGGCGACCGGTGTGGCGGCATTGCATGTTCCCGAGGCGGGTGTCGCCGACTTTCTCGCCATCGCCGAGCTGCACGCAGCCACCCTTTCCCGCTACGGGGCACGGATAGTGACCGGAGCCGAGGTGACCGGGATCCGCCACCAGGAGGGAGGGGTGGGCGTGGTCGCCGGTGAGCACCGGTTCTCCGCACGGATACTGGTCAATTGTGCCGGGCTTCACTCCGACACGGTGGCGGTGATGGCTGGGATCTCGCCTTCGGTGCGAATCGTGCCGTTCCGCGGCGAGTACTACCGGCTCACAGAGGAGGCATCGGCTCTGGTGAAGACGCTGATCTACCCGGTGCCCGACCCGCGCTTCCCGTTTCTCGGGGTTCACTTCACGCGGCGTATCGATGGCGCCGTGGAGGTCGGTCCCAATGCCGTGCTCGCTTTGGGGCGTGAGCACTATCGCGGGGCGGCGGCCGACTGGGCGGAGCTCCGCTCGATACTCGCCCACCGTGGCTTCCGCCGGCTGGCGAGGCGACACTGGCGGGCGGGCACGGCCGAGATGCTCAACTCCCGCTCCACCCATCTCTATGCCCGCCTCGCCCGGCGCTTGGTACCCGCCCTGCGTCGGGTCGACCTGCTGCCGGGAGGGGCAGGGGTGAGAGCCCAGGCTGTCGGTCTCGATGGCGAGCTGGTCGACGACTTCGTCATCGAGCAGGCTGGTCGAACGGTGCATGTCCTCAATGCCCCCTCCCCGGGGGCGACGGCCAGCACCGCCATCGGACGCTATGTCGCCGAACGGGTTCGTCCCCTCCTGGGGACATGAGCCTCCCGAATTGTGTGTAGTGTCACTTATCAGTGACGGGTGAGACGAAACCAGCGGTGGCATTTGTCGGTCTGGGCCGCATGGGAGCGGCCATGGCCCGCCGTCTCCACGGTGCCGGGCACGACCTGGTGCTGTGGAACCGGGATCGCGCCAAGGCGGGAGCGGTGGCGGAAGACACCGGATCGGAGGTCGCCGACAGCGCCGCGGATGCCGCCGCACGGGCCGAGGTGGTGGTGTCCAGCCTGGCCGACGACGAGGCATTGCGCACCGTGTACTTGGGTGGAGAAGGGGTTTCCGAAGGCATTTCCGTCGGGGCGGTTGCCGTCGACACGAGCACGGTGGACCCGGGCACCATCGCAGAGGTGGGCGCGGCCGTGGACGCCGCCGGAGCCGGATTCGTCGACTGTCCCGTGTCCGGGAGCGTCTCCACCGTGGAGGCCGGGGCCCTGACCGTCATGGCCGGGGGTGATCCGGATCTCATCGACCGGGTGCGACCGGTGCTGGGGGCTTTCTCGAAGCAGGTGATCCGGGTCGGCGAGCGCGGGGCCGGGGCAGCCTGCAAGCTGGCGGTGAACAGTCTGCTCCACGGGCTCAACGTGGCGCTCTCCGAAGCGCTGGTCCTCGCCGAGAGAGCCGGTGTCGACCGGGAGATCGCCTACGACGTCTTCGCCCTCGGCGCCGCCGGCGCTCCCTTCGTCGAGTACAAGCGAGAGGCCTATGCGCGTCCCGAGGGGGCCCCGGTCGCCTTCAGCCTCGATCTCGTGGCCAAGGACCTCGAGCTGATCACTGCCCTGGGCTCGAAGGTGGGAGCTCCCATGGACCAGGCGAGCACCGGGCTCGAGATCGTGCGGAGGGCCATCGATTCCGGGATGGCGGACCGCGACCTGAGTGCCATCGCGGTATACCTCAGGGAGGTGAGCACCTGATGGCAGAGCACATCGTCAAGACGGTGGACGACCTCGAGTACCGGGTCCCTCCCGAGTTCGCCGGCCGTTCCGAGGGCTACACCCGCGACCCGGTTGTCGACGAGGCCGGCGGAGGGGTCCAGATGGGTTTCGAGCTGGCCCGTCTCGACCCCGGAGGACAGGTGGACACCCATGTCCACTCCTTCGAGGAGACGCTGTATGTGGTCGAGGGCCAGCTCACCGTCGACACTCCCGAGGGGAGCCATCGGCTGGGCAGCGGGGACTATGGGCTGCTGCCGGTCGGCATGACCCATGCCTTCCGAAACCTGTCGGACGCACCGGTGTCGTTCTCGGAGATGAAGGCACCCCTGCCTCGGGCGCGTCTCGATCACGACACCCAGTTCCCCGGCCCCATCCCTGGGGGTGACCCGGTCGACATCGACGTGCGTGACCCTCGCAACCGCTATTTCGGTCACATCGACCCCGAGAACATGGACCCCGCGCTGCAGACACAGGATCGACTCGCCCTCAGCGCCAGCATGCGCACGGCGCTGCTGGTCTACAGCGGGATCAGCGTGAAGATGATGATCGATTCCGACCTCGGGGCAGACCTGTCGACGATGTTCATGGTCCAGTACGAGCAGGGGGGATTTGCCGGTGCCCACGACCATCCCCTCGAGGAGGCTTATCAGATCCTCGCCGGGATGGTCGAGGCGAGGTTCGACGGAGTCACCTACGAACTGGGGCCCGGGGACGTTGCCTGGGCAGGAGTGGGGTGCGTACACGAGTTTCGCAACGTTGGAGACGGCATCGTCCGCTGGCTGGAGACCCAGGCTCCGCAACCACCACCCCGCCATTCGTACCGTTTCGCCCGTGATTGGTCATATCTCGAGAACGCCCTCGCCCGCGAGGCGGGGCGAGACCCGCAATAGAAGGAGGATCAACCGATGGCCGACTTTCCGGTAGCAACGACCTTTTCCCCCGGGGTGATGGGGGTCGACTGGGAGAACCGCGTCGACTTCGAGCGGCTCCGCCAGCACCGCCTGGGTCGGGTGAGGAAGATGCTCGAGGAGTTCGACCTCGGTGCCGTCCTCCTCTTCGAGACCTCCAACATCCGTTACGCCACCTCGACCCAGATCGGCTACTGGGCTTTCAACAAGGGGGAGCGGTGGGCGCTGGTGACGCGCGAGGGTCGGCCCAAGGTCTGGGATTTCGGCTCCGCGGCCAAGGCCCACCGGCTCCAGCTTCCCCACATGTACGACACGGAGAACTCGGTTGGAGGCAACACCGGCCTGCAGGGGGCGATAGGGCCCGAGACCGGCCTGCACGCCCGCGCCGTCCGTGAGATCGAGGGAGCCCTCGAGGACGCCGGCGTCGCCGGCGAGAGGCTGGGAGTGGACCTGGCCGAGACCGCGGTCTTCCTCGCCCTCCAGGAGGCGGGTCTCGACGTGGTCGACGGACAGCAGGCGATGATGAGGGCCCGGGAGATCAAGAACGACGACGAGATCATCCTCCTCACCCAGGCATGCGCCATGGTCGACGGGGTCTACCAGGACATCTTCGAGATGCTCAAGCCCGGGGTGCGCGAGTCGGACGTGGTGGGCATGGCCCACGCCCGTCTCTTCGAGATGGGCTCGGAGTTCGTCGAGGCGATCAACTCCATCGCCGGCGAGCGATGCAGCCCCCACCCCCACGTGTTCAGCGACCGTCTCATCCGCCCGGGGGACCAGGCCTACTTCGACATCATCCACGTGTTCAACGGCTATCGCACCTGCTACTACCGAACCTTCGTCGTGGGACGCGCCACTCAGGCCCAGCACGACGCCTTCAAACAGTCCCGGGAGTGGATGGACGCCGCCATCGAACTGGTCAAGCCGGGAGTCACCACCGACCAGATCGCCAAGGTCTGGCCGGAGGCCCACGAATTCGGCTTCGAGGACGAGATGGACGCATTCGGCCTGCAGTTCGGCCACGGAGTCGGCGTCGGACTGCACGAGCGTCCCATCATCAGCCGTCTCAACTCGCTGGAGACCCCGGTCGAGATCCAGGAGGGCATGGTCTTCGCCCTGGAGACCTATGCACCGGCCGCCGACGGCCGCTCCGCGGCCCGCATCGAGGAGGAGGTGGTGGTCACAGCCGACGGGTGCAAGGTCATCACCTTGTTCCCGTGTGAGGAGCTGATGGTGGCCAATGCCTACTGACCCTCGCTACGACTACGCGCTGAGGGAGCCCCGGCTGCCGGAGCCGGTCGATGAGTCGTTGGCCGATGCCGACATCGACATCGACACCCGGCTCGGGATGTACCGCAAGCTCCACGAGCTACGCCAGTTCGGCAAACGGGCCCACGACCTGTTCCTGCAGAACCTGGTGAAGGGGACCACCCACCTCTCCTTGGGGATGGAGGCGGTGGCCACCGGGTTCGGTGCGGCGATGCGCCCCGACGACTACACCTTCGCCACCTACCGTGGACATGCCCATTCGCTGGCCCGGGGGATGGAGTTGGGGGCTGCCATGGCGGAGTTGTTGGGCAGGGAGAACGGGATCCTCGGGGGCAAGGGCGGCTCGATGCACCTCACCGACGTCTCCAGGGGGATGATGGGCTCATACGCCATCATCGGGGCCCATCTCTGTGTCGCCAACGGGGCGGCTTGGTCGGCCCAGATGAGAGAGACCGACCAGGTGGCGGTGGCCTTCTTCGGTGATGGCACCACCAACATCGGTGCGTTCCACGAAGCCCTCAACATGGCCAAGGTCTGGGATCTCCCGGTGGTGTTCGTGTGCGAGAACAACCTCTACATGGAGTACACCCCGATCGACCTGGTCACCGCAGTGGAGCATCCCGCTGCCGACCGGGCCCCCGCCTATGGGATGGAGACGGTCATCGTCGACGGCAACGATCCCGACGATGTCTTCCTCCATGCTCGGGAGGCGATCGACAGGGCCCGCAGCGGAGACGGCCCTTCGTTGATCGAAGCCGTCACCTATCGCTCGGGGGGCCACTCCCGAGCGGACCCCGGCAAGTACCGGCCCCCGGCCGAGGTGGAGGCGTGGAAGGAGCGAGATCCGATCCCCGTCTATCACGACCGCCTCCTCTCGTTGGGGACACCGGAGGCGAAGCTGAGCACCATCGAGCGCGAGGTGGCCGGGGCGATCGACGCCGCCACCGAGTTCGCCAAGTCGGGGCGCGAGCCGGGTGAGGAGTCGTTGCTCACCGAGGTGTACGCCGATGGAGGCTCTCGATGGCGGAACTGACCTATCGCGAGGCCGTCGCCCACGGCATCGCCCAGGAGATGCGGCGCGATCCCTCTCTGGTCATGCTCGGGGAGGACATCGCCGCCGCCGGTGGTGTGTTCAAGACCACCGTTGGCCTCTTGGACGAGTTCGGCCCCGACCGGGTGCGAGACACCCCGATCTCGGAGCAGGCGATCCTCGGGGCTGCGATGGGGGCCTCCATGACCGGGGTGCCGGTGATCGCCGAGATCATGTTCTCCGATTTCATCGCCGTGTGTTTCGACATGCTCGCCAACGAGATCGCAAAGAGCCGCTACATGACCGACGGCCAGATGACGTTCCCGCTGGTGGTGCGGACCGCCAACGGCGGTGGGGCCCGGTTCGGCGCCCAGCACTCCCAGTCGGTGGAGAACTGGTGCATGATGATCCCGGGACTCAAGGTGGTGGCCCCGTCGACCCCTCGAGACGTGGTCGGGCTGATGGCTGCGGCGGTCCGGGACCCGGACCCGGTCGTCTTCTTCGAGCACAAGTCGCTGATGGCTCACAAGGGCGAGGTACCCGACGGCGAGGTCGTCGACGAGTTGGGAGAGGCGAGAGTGGCACGGGAGGGAACGGACGTGACCATCGCCGCCCTGGCTCTGATGGTGCCCCGTGCCCTGGAGGCCGCCGATCGTCTCGCCGACGACGGCATCTCCGCCGAAGTCCTCGACGTGCGGTCCCTGGTCCCCCTCGACACCCGGGCCTTGCTGCAATCGGTCTCGAAGACGGGGCGTTTCTTCACCGTGGAGGAGAACCCGCGGCTGTGCGGCTGGGGAGCGGAGCTGGTGTCGATCGTCGACGAGGAGGCTTTCTGGGATCTCGACGGCCCCAGCATCCGCATCACCACTCCCCACATACCGCTGCCTGCGGCCGCCTCCCTCGAGGATCTGGCCCTACCGTCCGTCGATCGGATCTACGAGACGATCCGCAGGTCGGTGGGGAGTTGAGCTCCAGGACGCTGATCCGCGGAGGGTGGGTCCTCACCCTGGGGGCGAGGACACCCAACTACACCGAGGCCGACGTCCTGGTGGAGAACGAGCTCATCACCGAAGTGGGGAAGAATCTGCGCGCTCGTGGCGCCGAGCAGGTGGACGCCTCCAACGCCATCGTCATGCCCGGGTTCGTCGACACCCATCGCCACGCGTGGAAATCGCTGTTCCGGAACCTCGGGGAATCCGGGCCGACTCCGGGTGAGCGGGTGTCCTCGAATCGGTACGGGCCCCACTACGGGCCCGATGACGTGTATGCCGCCACACTCGTCGGACTGCTCGGTGCGGTCGAGGCCGGCATCACCACCATGGCCGACTGGGCCGACATCGATCCGGGGTCGGGTCACGTCGATGCCGCTCTCCAGGCCCATCGCGACGCCGGGGTGCGCAGCGTGTTCATCCATTCCATGCCCGGCTGGGAGGCAACCCACGGGGACGTCAAGACCGGCCTCCGTCGTCTCGCCGCGCGACAGGCGAACGCGGGGGAGGGACTCACCACCGTCGCCTACGGCCCGCCCGATCCCGAGCCCTCCGACCTCGATCGGGTGGTTGGGGACTGGGGCCTGGGCCGCGAGCTGGGTATGAGGGTGCACACCCATGTCGGTGCCCAGCCCTCGCAGGAGGGGGCGGTGGCCGAGCTCGCCCGGCGGGGAGTGCTCGGCGATGACGTCACCCTCATCCACTGCTCGCGTCTCGATGACGCCGACCTCGACGCCATCGCCTCTCACGGCGCCGCCGTGGCCCTGGCGCCGTCGAGCGAGATGGCCGACGGCCTCGGCCTACCCCCGATCCAGGAGCTGATCGACCGGGGGATCCGTCCCGGCCTCGGAGTAGGCAGCGAGCAAATGGCTCCCGGCGACATCTTCGCCCAGATGCGGGCAGCCAACTCGATCCAGCACGCCACCCACTTCGACCTGAAGCTGGCCGGGAAGGGCAGTCTCCCCAACCTGCTCACCACCCGAGAGGTGATTCGCTTCGCCACCATCGACGGTGCCCGCGCCGCCGGGCTCGCTGACGTCACCGGGTCGCTCGAAGCCGGCAAGCAGGCGGACATCATCGTCCTCCGCACCGATCGTCCCAACATCCACCCCATCAACGATCCGATTGGCGCCGTGGTATGGGGCATGGACACCTCCAACGTCGACTGGGTCTTCGTGGGCGGGGAGGCGTTGATGCGGGAGGGAGATCTCACCGCCGACGTGGCCCGGGCCCGGGAGCTCGCCAACAGCGCCCGGCAGCGGGTCGCCGCGGCTGCCGGTCTGCTCACGGTGACAGGAGGGAGCCGATGACCAGCGTCACCACCCGCGGGCCCTCGTCGGCGCTGACCTCGTTCGTCGTCGCCTCCCGCTATATGCCCGTCTACCTGGCCGTGGTCCTGTTGGTGCTGGTCGCCTCGATGTGGGCACCGAACACGCTGAGTCGGGTTGCTCTCTCCGCCATCGCCCCGTTCGGAGCGCTGCTGGCGATAACGGCCCTCGGCCAGATGCTGGTCATCATGACCGGGGGCATCGACCTGAGCACCCCGGGGACGATGACGTTGGCGGCCCTGATCATGGTGGGGGTGGGGACGGGCAACAACGAGCGACTGGGTTGGGCCATCCTGGTCGCCCTCGGAGTCGCCGCCTTGATCGGCCTCGTCAACGGGATTCTCATCGGCGGCCTGAGCCTCAACGCCCTGATCGTGACCCTGGCCGTGGGCCAGGTGGTGGCCGGTGTGGTCAGCCGCTACGTCCGCACGTTCCCGGTGCAGAGCGCGGTCCCGCCGGCCCTGTCGCAGTGGACCTCTACCCGCGTCTTCGGGATGAGCATGGTCTTCTGGGTGGGGGTGGTGATCACCCTCCTCCTGATCTTCGGCCTCCGCTACACCTCGGTGGGGCGCCGGTTCAAGGTGGTGGGCGCCAACCCGGTCGCCTCCCAGGTTGTCGGTGTCAGGGTGACCCTCAATCGGATAATGGTCTACGTGGCGGCGTCGGTGCTCTACGCCATCGCCGGGATCGCTCTCGCCGGGATCCTCCGCAATCCCGGTGTCAACATCGCATCGGCCTATCTGTTGGGGCCGATCGCCGCGGTCGTCATCGGTGGAGCCTCCCTGACCGGTGGGCTGGCCAGCCCGATGTCGACTTTCGTGGCGGCCTTCTTCCTCACGGGTCTCAACCAGATGATGCGCGCCTTGGGTCTGCCCACGGCGCTCCAGTTCGTGGTGTTCGGCCTCGTCATCATCGGGGGGATGCTGGTTTCGGGCGATCGGATCATCAAGGCGGTGGAGCGTGTGCTCCGCGAGCGGCGACGATCGAGACGCCCGGGAGGAAAGAGAAACGAGATCTCAGACGACGTAATCGGATGAGAAAGGAGATTCGACCTACGAATCGACCATCGGATGAGACATGAAGCGAGGGCTGGAATGCCCGAATGGAGGAGGAAATGAAACGAACCAAGATCATCGGCCTGCTGGCCGTGCTGGCGATGGTGGTCGCCGCGTGCGGCGATGGCGACGCCGGTGACACCACGACCACCGCGGCCAGCCCGGACACCACCGAGGCGCCGGTCGACACGACGACCACGGAGCCGTCGGGTGACACCACCACGACCGTCGACGACGGTGAGATGGACAATCCGCTCGCCGAGTTCGGCGAGGACCCGTCGGCGGCCGACCCGGCACTGGTCACGAAAGCCTTGGGTGATGTGACCCCCTCGGACGAGGAGAGCTGGAACATCATCCTGGCTTCGATCGCCCGGGCGGACCAAAACCTCGACCAGGCGACCGTCGACAAGGCAATGGAGTGTTGGGCCAACCAGGAATGTGACACCGGCAGCGGTGGCGATCTGGTCATGGGCTACGCCGATGGTGGCGGTGACACCGTCAACGTCTGGCGGGCGGTTAGCCACATGGAGGCGATTCTCCAGGCGCTGACCTATCCCGAGATCGGGACCATCGTGTCGACGGCGGCCGACTTCAATCAGGATCCGGCGGTCCATGTCAATGACGTCAGGTTCCTGATCCAATACCCGGTCGACTTCATCGTCGGCTATCCGGACGTCGGTGCGGCACTCGCCTCGGCAGTCTCAGAGGCCGAGGCGGCGGGCATCCCCTACGTCTCGTTCTCTGCCGGCTATGTCGGCCTGCCCGGCTCGGACGGTGCCCTCACTCCTGGTGAGGACTACACCGCAGTGGTCGGTGAGGACCTGTGTGCTCTCGGCAACAGCTTCGCCGAGGTGCTCAACGAGGGTGTCGGCTCCGGTGAGGTGGGTCTGCTCGGAGGCACTCCGGGCAACGCGCTCACACTCGGCTGGCAGCAGTGCACCATTGGCGCACTGAACCAGGACATCAGCCTGGTCAACCCTCCGGCCGATGCCAACTCGACTACGGGCGACACCTTCTGGGTGAACAGCTTCGCCCTCGAAGCGGTTCGCGGTTATCTGACCACCAACCCGGAGATCTCCGGCTGGGCATACGAGTACGCCGACGGCATCTACACCGCCCTTCAGGCCTACGACGAGCTCGGCGTGCCGGTGGAGAGCACCACCCTCGCCCTGCGCACCGACGAGCAGACCCTGTTCTGCGACTGGGCGGAGCGCAACGAGCCGACGTACAACATCTACTACTCGGCGGGTGGCAACTTCCAGTCGCGCACTGGTGTCACCACCGCGATGTTGGCCATCAATGGCTACGACGTGCCTGGTGAGGTCACCGTGCCTCATGTGATGCGTCAGGTGACCGCAGACGACTGCGACCCGGATCGCGCCACCGAGACGGTCTCGGGGACGTCCCTGGTCCCGGACAACGTCCTGCAGACGATGTTCGGCGGCTGATGACGGCAGGCAATCCCCAAGGGGAGTCGACGGGCCAGGAGCTGGTCCTCGAGCTGAAGGGCGTATCCCGGCAGTTCGGGGCGGTTCGGGCGCTGACCAATGTCAGCTTCGACTGCCGCGCCGGAGAGATTCACGCCCTCGTCGGCGAGAACGGCTCCGGCAAGTCGACTCTCCTCGGGATTGCGTCAGGGTTTGTGGACCCCGATCTGGGCACCGTCTTGATCGGGGGCAAACCCCTCCGTACCGACTCACCGGCTCAGGCCCGCAAGCTGGGTCTGGCCATGGCATACCAGGACGGCTCGTCGGTGGGGGCCGAGCCGGTCAAGAACAACTTCTATTTCGCCGCCCCACCGGATCAACGCCCTGCCTATCGGCAACGGAAGAAGTGGGCGCGTCGGTTGCTGGGCGAATTCGACCTGGACATCGAGCTGTTCCCCGACGTGCCCGCAGGCATGCTCACGCTGGCCGAGCGCCAGCTCTTCGAGGTGGCCAAGGCATTGGTCACCGACCCCAAGGTCCTCCTGCTCGACGAGCCAACGACTGCACTCGGCCCCGACGAGGTCGAGGCGCTACATCGAACCGTCGTTGCCTGCAGGGAGCGTGGTGTCGGCGTGGTCTATGTGAGCCATCGTCTCCCCGAGGTCCTCGAGGTGGCCGACAGGGTCACCGTGCTCCGTGACGGGGAGAACGTGGGCACCTTCGATGCCCGGGCCACGACCGAGGCAGAGCTCGTCGAGCACATCGTCGGTCGTCCGTTCGAGGCGGCCTTCCCCCGCCCCACTCCGAGCGTCGACGAGACCCGTGAGGTCCTCATCGTCGACGGACTCCAGGGCCAGTCCTTCGGGCCGGTCAGCTTCACCTTGGAGAGCGGCGAGATCATCGGGATCGCAGGAGCGGAAGGCAACGGCCAGCCCCAGCTCTTCGACTGCCTCGCCGGCCGTATCCCGCCCCGGGCGGGGAAGGTGGTCTGCGACGGCAAGGAGCTCACCCTCATCTCCACCCATGAGACGGTGGGCGCCGGGATCATGCTCCTGCCGGGGAACCGCAAGCACGAGGCGCTCATGGGTGTCCTCGGCGTCAAGGTGAATTCCACCGTGCAGTCGCTGCGCAAGTTCTCGACCTTCGGCCTCCTCCGGCGCCGGGCTGAGAGGAGCGCCGTCGGGGACCTGGTCGGAGAGCTGGAGATCAGGACGCCGTCGCTGGAGCAACCCGTCGAGTTTCTCTCCGGAGGCAACCAGCAAAAGGTCTCGGTGGCGCGGTCGTTCCTCGAGGAGCCCGCGGTGATCCTGGCCTACGAGCCGACCCAGGGAGTCGACGTAGGGTCCCGTTTCGACATCTACAAGGCGCTCCGGGCACGGAGCGACGCCGGAGCCGCCATCCTGGTCAAGTCCTCCGACCCGATCGAGCTGGCGGGGCTGTGTGATCGAGTGTTCGTCATGTCGCGGGGCACCATCATCGAGGAGATCCCCGGCGACGAGTTGGACGAGGTTCGGATCGTGGAAGCGATCGTCCGCGGCCCCGGTCTGTCCAAGGCGGCGCGATCCCCGCTCGGAGTGGCGATGCCCAAGGCGTCCGGCGGGCAGGAAGTCTCATGACGACCGAGTCGTCGCTCACGACCCGGCTCGACGCGGCGCGCACCGTGGCGCGCAAGATCATCCGCAACGCGCGCGACAAGAACAAATGGCGCAAGATCATCAGGTTCCGTCTCTGGATGCCGGTGGCACTCCAGGTGCTGATGATCGCCGGGCTGCTCTTGTACACCGACTCTCGTTTCCCCAACTTTCTCAACGCCTCGAACATCACAAACATCCTCATCCTGGCGATGCCGCTGGCCATCGCCGCCATCGCCCAGACCCACGCCATCCTCGTCGGCTACCTCGACCTCTCGATCGGCGCCATGATCAGCCTCGGGGTCGTCGTCGGTTCCTTCCTCATCGGCGCCCAAGCCGGCCCGTCGGACATGCTCTACGGGGCGGCGGTGGTCTTGGCCTGTGGCCTCGGGCTCGGCCTGGTGAACGCGGGCCTGGTCCGCGGGATGAAGATCCCTTCGATCATCGTCACCCTGGCCACCCTCAGCATCGTCGATGGCATCGCCCTCACATTGCGTCCCACCGCCCAGGGGATCATCAGCCCCGATCTGGTCTCGTTCCTGACCGCGAGCGTCGGGCCGGTGCCGATCGCGTTCATCGCCATCGTCGTCGGCGCGGCCCTGCTCGATCTGTGGCTGCATGCTTCCGGCTCGGGCCTCGCACTCCGGGCAGTGGGATTCGACGAGCGCTCAGCGAAGCGGGGAGGGATCAGGACCAACTGGATCAGGGTGCGCGCCCTGCTGCTAGCAAGCCTGCTCGCTGCGGTCGCCTCGCTCTTCGTCATGGCCCGCTCGCCCATCGGAAACGCCCAGGTGGGCACCCCATTCGCCCTCAACAGCATCACCGCGGCCGTGTTGGGCGGCGCCTCGCTCGCCGGGGGCCGCGCCACTTTCGTGGGCAGCGCCGTGGCCGCCATCCTCCTCGCCCTGATCATCACGGTGCTGCCGTTCCTGGGGCTGTCGCCCGACGACGGCCTGATGATCATCGGCGTCCTCGTCCTCATCGGGATCATCCTCTTCCAGGTCGGAGATCTCAAAGAGTTGGTCAAGCGGAACTTCAGGAGGGCCCGGCGCATGGTGTTGGGGAGCCGGGTGGTGGAGAAAGCTGAGATACCCGAGTTCTACCCGTCGGGCATCGACTTCGGGATCCCCCACGCCGGCCGGCGGCTGATCAAGGGCGGGACGATCATCAGCATGGACTCCGAGATCGGCGACCTGGCAACGGGAGACATCCTCATCGAGGGGGCCAAGGTACTTCAGATCGGCCCCAGCATCCCGGTCGAGGACGCCGAGGTGATCGACGCCACAGGGATGATCGTCGTCCCGGGGTTCGTCGACTCCCACCGTCACATCTGGGAAGGCCTGCTCCGCAACATCGGGACCGACGTCCCCCTCGAAGGAAGGACCAGCTACATCACCTTCGTCCTCCACCGGCTGGCTCCGGCGTTCCGCCCGGAGGACGCCTACATCGGCAACCTGGTGTCCGCGTTGGGGGCCATCGACGCCGGGGTCACCACCCTGCTCGACTGGTCCCACATCCAGGGCTCCCCAGCCCACACCGATGCCGTCATCGAAGCCCTGGAGGACTCGGGGCTGCGCGCCGTGTTCGCCTACGGGTTCCCCTGGTGGGGCAAGTGGGAGGAGCGCCAGCCGAGCTGGTTCGTCCGCGCCGCCACCGAGCACTTCTCTACCAAGGACCAGATGCTGACCCTGGCCCTGGCCGCGCCCGGCCCCGAGTTCACCGACTTCGAGATTTCACGGGATCACTGGAAGCTGGCCCGGGAGACCGATGCCCGCATCACCACCCACGTCGGTGTGGGCAGTTACGGCCAGGACCGCAAGGTCCAGGAGTTCGGCGAGGCGGGGTTGTTGGGGCCGGACACCACCTACATCCACTGCACGACACTCAACGACACCGAGATCCAGATGATCGTCGACACCGGGGGGACGGTCTCTCTGGCTTCGCCCGTGGAGATGATGATGGGCCACGGCATGCCCCCCATCCAGAAATTCCTCGACCGGGGCCTGCCTCCCAGCTTGAGCGTCGACGTCGAGACCAACGTCCCCTCGGACATGTTCAACCAGATGCGCTCGGTGCTCGGTCTGCAGCGAACGCTGGCCTCTGCGCAGGGCAAGGCATCCGCTTCGACCCGGGACGTGCTCCGGTGGGCGACGTTGGAGGGGGCGAAGGCCAACGGCCTCGACCACAAAGTGGGGACCCTCACCCCCGGCAAGCAGGCCGATCTAGTCCTGTTGCGCACCGACCGGCTCAACGTGACCCCATTGAACGACCCCATCACCGCGGTGGTCGCGGGCATGGACACCGGCAACGTCGACACCGTTCTCATCGCCGGGCGGGTCATGAAACAGGGCGGCCGGCTCCTCCACGTCGACTGGCCGGCCGTCATGCGCATGGCCGACGAGGCGCGCCAGCACGTCATCGAGAAGTCCGGATTCCGCCTCCCCAAGATCTGATCCGCGAGCCCTGGGTTGCAGGCCCCGCGCAAGCGTTGCTCCAGCGCCCTCAGTTCACCGGGCCTCACCACGATTACCGTGCCCGGTCCGATGAGAAGAGCGGCCCTTCCCCGATCGCCGATAGTGGTGAAGATCGGCACGTCCAGCCTGACCGGGAACGGGAAAGCGATCGATCCCGAAGCCATCCGCTCCGTGGTCGCCAACGTCGAGACCTCCTGGGCGGCCGGGCATCCCACCGTGCTGGTGACCTCCGGCGCCATCGCCGCCGGTCTCCCCGTCATGGGGCTGGCCGAGCGGCCCGGCGACATTCCCGGACTCCAGGTCGCCGCCGCCGTAGGCCAGAACCGGCTGATGGCCATGTACACCGACGCCTTCGAGCAGGTGGGCCGGCAGGTGGGCCAAGTCCTCCTCACCCGTGACGTGGTCGCCCGCCGAGACCAGTACCTCCACGCCCGCGCCGCCCTAGAGCGGATGCTGGGCCTGGGCGTGGTCCCGGTGGTCAACGAGAACGACACCGTCGTGGTCGACGAGGTTCGTTTCGGGGACAACGACCGGCTTGCCGCCATCGTCTCCCATCTGGTCGGAGCCGGCATGCTGGTGCTTCTCACCGACACGGCAGGCATCTACTCGGTCGACCCGTGGCTGTCGGAGTCGGCGGAACTGCTCTCCGCGGTCCGTCACACCGACGAGATCCTCGACGCGGTGCGGATGAGCTCGAGCCGGGGCAGGTTCGGTTCCGGGGGAGTGGCCACGAAGGTGGCCGCCGCACGGATGGCTGCCTGGTCGGGGATCCCGACCGTGATCGCCTCGGCCTCCGACCGGGACGTGGTGTCGCGGGCGATAGCCGGAGACGACGTCGGCACCTGGGTCGACCCCCGCCCGGCGGGTCTGTCGGCCCGCAAACTGTGGATCGCCTTCGGGTCGCCTTCCGAGGGGAGCATTCTCGTGGACGAGGGGGCGGCCCGGGCGGTCACCGAATCGGGTAGGTCGCTGCTCCCCGCAGGTGTGGTAGGGGTGGAAGGGTCGTTTCCCGGCGGTGCCGCGGTGGAGGTGCGGTTGGGCGAGACCCTCATCGCCAAGGGCCTGACAGCGATGTCGGCGGCGGCGATCGCGAACGTGCAGGGCCAGCACACGTCGACCGCCGGTGGGGAGGTCATCCACCGTGACGATCTCGTCGTGCTGGCCTAGGGCGAGCACTTAGGATCGGGGGATGAGCGTCGTCCTCACCAGCCTGGAACCGGGCATGCCCATCGTCTACGGCGGCAACAAGGTGGCGACCGTGAGCGACGAGCTCGCCCACGACTTCACAGAGGGAGACCGCCTGGTCGTGGTCCAGGACACCGGCACCCTGCTCCACATCCGCTCTGAGGACTGGGACCGCTCATCCGCGGCCGTCGCCGCGGCCGCCGGCGCCTTCGCGCTGATGGGGGCGGTGCCCGCCGACCGGATCAGCGCATTCTTCGACCGGTTCGCGGCCCGTCTCGGAGACGAGGCTGCTTTCGCACCCATAGCGGCCGCCAACGCAGCCGACGTGGATCGAGCCCGGGAACGGGGGCGATCCACCACCCGACTGGTGCTCGACGAGAAGATGCGCCGGGGAATGATCGACGGGTTGCGGATGTGGTCCGGCAGCGACGTCGGCCGGGGACGTGTGGTGGAGAGGATCGATCACGAGGGTTGGACCGTGGAGCAGGTGCGGGCCGGGCTCGGGGTGGTCGGGTTCGTGTTCGAGGGCAGGCCCAACGTGTTCGCCGACGCCACCGGTGTGCTCGCCTCGGGGAACACGGTCGTGTTTCGCATCGGCTCCGATGCCCTGGAGACGGCCCGGGCGATCATGGAGCATGCCCTGAACCCGGCCCTCGAGGAGTCGGGCCTGCCGGAGGGGGCGGTTTCTCTGGTGGACACTCCCTCCCGCGCCGCCGGCTGGGCGATGTTCTCCGACCCCCGGCTCGGCCTGGCGGTGGCGCGCGGGTCGGGGACGGCGGTGGCGCAGTTGGGTGCGGTGGCCCGCCAGACCGGGATCCCGGTGAGCCTCCACGGAACCGGCGGGGCGTGGATCGTGGCCGCCGAGTCTGCCGACCCCGAGGCGTTCGCCGCCGCGGTCTACAACTCGTTGGACCGCAAGGTGTGCAACACGTTGAACACGACATGCATCGTCGAGTCTCGGGCCGGCGATCTGGTGCCGGTCTTCCTCGAGGCACTCCATCTCGCCGGTGAGAGCCTGGGGGCCACCTCGAAGTTGCACGTGACCGGGAACGCCCGGCCCTTCGTCCCCGCCGGTTGGTTCGAGCCCGCCTCGATCGTCCGGGCCAGGGGACCGGTGACCGAGCCCCGCGCCGAGCCGATCGGAGATCTCGACCTCGGAGTGGAGTGGGAGTGGGAGGCCAGCCCGGAGGTCACGTTGGCGGTGGTGCCCGACGTCGAGACTGCCGTTTACCTGTTCAACAGCCAGAGCCCCCGATTCGCCGCCAGTCTCATCTCAGACGTCGACGACGAGCACAGCCGCTTCTTCGACCTCGTCGACGCCCCGTTCGTCGGCAACGGCTTCACCCGCTGGGTCGACGGTCAGTACGCCTTCGACCGGCCCGAGCTTGGGCTCTCCAACTGGCAGTTCGGGAGACTGTTCGGCCGGGGTGGCGTCCTGTCGGGGGACTCGGTTTACACCATCAGGAGCCGGGCCCGTCAGGGCGACCCCGATGTCTCACGCCGGGGCTGACTGGTTGGGTGCCCGGCCGAGACGCCACGGTCTTCTTCGGCGGTCTCGAGTTCGAGACACTGACCGACCGGTTCGGCTGAGCTCCGGCGGCCCGTACCATCGCGAAGGTGACCGAGCCGGAGTTTCCCGAGGAGCTGTTCGACCCATGGGACGACCTCACCGAGGAGGATTTCGAGCCGCTTCCGGCACCACCGTGGCGAAAGCCGCTGCTCATCGTCGTCGCCGCATTGACTGCAGTGGCCATGGCCGCGGTACCCCTATACAACGTCCTCTTCGCCCAGCAGGTGTCGGAGAGCGGGCTGGAGATCTGTGGGTTCGACTACTGCATCGTCCAGGAGGCGGCCCGGGAGGCCGGGGTCGATCTCACTATGAGCCGTCTCGCCAACACCTATCTCGACGAGGAAAGGGCGAGGGAGTTCGCCGGGAGACTGACGGATCATCTCGGGATCCCTCCCGTCGGTCTTCAGGTAGTGGACCGGCTCGACGGCAGGATCGGCGGCGTCTATGACTCCGAGACGCGCTCCATCGCCATCGAGCGACCCGCTCGGGCCTGGATCGTCCTCCACGAGGTGGCGCATGCCGTGGAGCCCGGGCACGGAGAGGACTTCCGCCAGCTCGTCATCGAGCTGGCCAGATGGGTCGAGGACAATCGGATAGAGTTCACCCGGTGAGCCGTCTCAGGTGGGTCGAACGAGACCACGGGTGGCGCGCCGGACCGTATGAGATCGAGCTCGCCGCCCCCCAGCTCTGGGTGTGCACGCGTCGTCTCGGTAACGGCGAGGTCACCGTCGAGATGACCTCCGGCTCGCTCAGCGCTCTCAAGGGTCGCGTCGAGAGAATGGAGTTCCGCCGCCAGTGCGGCCGTCGCTCGCTCCTCTATCTCGCCGGCTTCCTGCTGTCGATGCTGTTGATCGCGGTGGCAGTGGTCACCTCCGGCCCGCTGACCCCCCTGTTCGTGGTCCTGTTCACCAGTGTCGGGATCTTCTCGGCGTTGAGGGCGGCGGACTATGTGATCAGCCGCTCCTGGGAGTCGCTGAGGCTCAACTACCAGTAGCGCCTGGAGCCACCCTCCAAACCCGTCTCTGCCTCGGAACCAATCGGGCCCCGCTCGACGTCATATCGCAGTTCAGCTTGCCTGCGAGCCGGGAAGGACCCGGCCAACCGGCGAGTCGTCCGAAAGAGGGACAGGATTGAGAAGATCGATAATGAGGCTGCCGGCCATCGCCTTGGTGGCCGCGCTGGTGGGTGCGGGATGCTCCGGCACCGGTGACGGGTCGGGGGACACGACGACCACTACGACCATGGTGGCGCAGCCGATCGCCGACGGAGAGTGGTTCGCCATGGTCACCGTCGGAACCGATGAGAGCGAGGAGATGACCCTCGGGGTCGATCTGGCCGAGATGCTCACCGGGGAAGAGGCGAGACTGGCGGCAGTCGAAGATGGGGTGATCGCCGAGGACGAGGACCTGGCAAACGACTTCTACATCGACAACGACGAGACGGTGTTGGAGCTGCTGGAGGTGACCGACGACGTCCGCTTCTTGTTGATCTCGGGATCGGACACCTCGGAGCAGATCACTGTGGACGGCGACGCCATGGCCCGGCTCTGGGACGGCTCCTATGAGGGCGATCCGATCTATGGGATCGTACCGGGCAGTCCGATCGCCATGAACGTGACCGTCACCGATGGGCTGGTCAGCCGGGCCGAGGCGGTGTATCTGCCATGAGCGACGCCAGGGATCGGATCCGTCGGTCGGCTCTTCTGCGAATACTCCTCGGAGCCGTCGCCGGCGTGGTCCTCGCAGTGGTCATCGGGCTCATCGCCGTCGCCAGGGCTCCCGACGACGGGTTCGGCGACCTGGCCGCGGCGACGGTGACTCTGGTGTTTGGGATCCCGGCAGGGGCGATCCTCGGCGGCGCCGCCGGCTACTGGGTGGGGCGGCGGGAACCGAGGTCCTAGCCGGCCCGCCTCGGTGGGCCCGGGAAAAATGCGTTCGTCGTCCGGATGTACTCCTCGTACTCCGGGCGACGACGTGTGATCGTCTTCTCCAGCAGCCCGACCCCGGAGTACCTCATCAGCAGGGCCGACATCACGAGTGGGGAGAATACGGTCCACCATGCCCCTCCGGCGGCCGCCACCAGATAGACGCCCCACCAGACACAGGAGTCCCCGAAGTAGTTGGGGTGTCTGGTGTATCGCCACAGGCCCCGGTCCATCACCTCGCCCTTGGAATCGGGGCGGGACTTGAACCGGGCCAGTTGGAAGTCTCCCACGGTCTCGAAGAAGAGGCCGACCGCCCATAGCCCGACCCCCACGTAGTCGAGCCACCACAGTGGGTTCTCGCTGCCCAGAGTGACCACGGGGGGCACCGCCACCACCCACATGACCACCGCCTGGAAGCCGAACACGGTGAACAGGCTGGTCAGCCAGAAGGAGTCGGGGTTCTTCTTCCGCATCTGCTGATAGCGCCGGTCTTCGCCCTTGCCGATGTTGCGCCAGGCGAGGTAACCGCTGAGACGGAGACCCCACACGGTGATCATCCCCAACATCAGGACGGCCCGCGCCGGGACGGCATCGACAACGGCGAGATGGGCGGCCCAGGTGGCGATCACGAAACCGAGACCCCAGACGATGTCGACGATCGAGGCGTCGTTCACCACCACGCTGACCACCCAGGTGGCCAACATCAGGATGACGATGGCGAGCGCCGAGACGGTGAGCAGGTCAGTCATCGGATGCCAACCTCATCAGCGCGTCTCCCATGGTGCTCTCAGCCTTTGACCAGCTCGATGCTCATCGGATACGAGTACAACTGGCCCTTCGAGGCGGCAAGCGTGGCCAACAGGGCGAAGAGCAGCTCCAGGAACAAGAGCAGGACCAGGAAGATGATTATCAGCACCGCCAGCGGGATCCCGATGATGGTGACGACGGCGATGACGGCGGCGATGGTGCCGACGACGAAGTAGATGAGCAGTGAGAGCTGGAAGTTGAGTGCCGCCCGTGCATGAGGCTCGACGACCGGGTCTTCCCTCCTCATCAGCCAGACGATCAATGGCCCCACCACCGAGGGGATTCCGATGAACTGGATGAAGGCGGAGGCGTGGGCGAGCACCCGCCAGGTCTGCTGGTCTCCTGACACCTGATGTTCTTCGGTCATGCCCGCAGGCTACGTGGCCGCCAACTGCTGGCGCGTGCGGGCGAGGGCGTCGTGGATGATGCCGGCCTCTTGGTCGGTCATGTGGCGGCCGAACCGCTCCTCGATGATCGCGAGGACGTGGGGGTCGGCTGTCTTCTGCACCCGCTTGCCCTTGGCGGTGAGAGTGAGCTGATATACCCGTCGGTCGGTGGGACAGGTCGTTCTCTCGACTAGACCCGCCGTCTCGAGTCGGTCGACGAATCGGGTGGCGCCGCTCTTGGTCAGCGTGGTCTCCCGGGCGAATTCGTTCATCCGCATCGTCCCTCCGGCGAAGGCGATCTCGACCAGCGCCTCATACCAATCGCCCGGAATGCCGACCTCGCGGCGCAAGGTCTCGTCGATGGCGGCGGTGACCGATGCATGGGTGTGCATCAAGGCTCGCCAGGCGCGCACCTTCTCGGAGGATGGTTTCGACATGCCTCTCATCTTAGTGGAATAGTTGTGACTCACAATGGTTGTTTAAAGCAACGAACACGGATCGACGAGTAAAGGAGAACACCGTGACCACAGAGACCACGACCCGACCGCGCATCGAGAAGGGCACCTGGGTGCTGGAGGACCAGCACACCAAGATCGGCTTCATGGCCAAGCACCTCATGGTGACGAAGGTGAGGGGCCACTTCGACGATTTCGAGGGCACCGTCGACATCGCCGACGAGCTGTCCGACTCGAAGATCGAGGTGACCATCGACGCTGCCAGCATCACCACGAGCGCTACCGACCGTGACCAGCATCTCCGCTCGGGCGACTTCCTCGATGTCGCCAACTACCCGCAGCTGAGATTCGTCTCCACGGACATCCGCCAGGACGGAGCTGAGTTCGAGATCACGGGTGACCTCACCATCCGTGACGTCACCAGGCCGATCACGCTTCGGGCCAGCTACGAGGGCACCGTCACCGACCCCTGGGGCAACGAGCGCGTCGCCTTCACCGCCCGGGCGGACATCGTGCGGGAGGACTGGGGGTTGACGTGGAACGCCCCGTTGGAGGGAGGCGGATGGCTCGTCTCCAAGGATGTCGCCCTCGAGATCGAGGGTCAGCTCATCAAACAGTGAACCTCGGCTCTTCCTCGATTGGGAACGGCCCCGACCATCACGGTCGGGGCCGTTCTCGTCTCGTCGTCGGGGGAGAGGTGTTCGCGCCCGACCGGTCACCGGCATCGGTGGAGTACCTGATGGCACTCTCTTCCTAACCGGTGCCGGAGCCGTGACCCAGGTGTGACCACAGGGCGGGGTTGGCGGCGAGGAACGTCTCCAGGTCGACCGGTCGGTGCCCGGTGAGTCTCTCCACGGTGTCCGAGACCGTTGACAACTCTCCGTTGGCCACGGCCAGATAAGAGCTGACCCAGCCCTCGATCTCCCAGTCGGGGGCACCGGTGGGCCGTCGCGACTCCCAAGCTTCCTCCACGGTCTGCTCCACGTATGAGATCTCGCGTCCCGTGACCCGACTCAGCACGGCCGCGGTCTCTTGGAAATCCAGTGCCTCGGGACCGGTGTTCTCGAGTGCCTCACCGACGTACTCATCGGTCTGGAGCGCGGCCACCACGGTGTCGGCGATGTCGTCGCGACTGATCCAACTGACCTCGCCGTCACCGGCCGGTGCCCGGATCACACCGTCTTCGTCGGTGAAGAAAGGGACGAAGTCGGCGTAGAACGACGACCGCAGGAAGGTGTATCCGAGCCCGGTGCCCGCGATGTGCTCCTCCGTGGCGTGGTGCTGGCGCCCCAGCTTGAAGGTCGAGTCGGCCGACGCCTGGAGGAAAGAGAGGTACACGATGTGCTCCACTCCCGCGTCGACGGCGGCATCCACTGCTCGGAAGTGACGGTCGAGACGATCTGCGGCTTCCCGGAACGACACCAGGAACAGGGTTTCGGTCCCCGCCAGAGCGACTCTCATGTCTTCGAAGTCCCCGTAATCGGAGGCCTCGACGGCGACGGCACCTTTGAGACGCGGGGCGGAGGAGACGTCCCGGACCACGAGCCGCTGTGGCACTCCGGCAGCGGCGAGCCGGCGCGCCACCCGACCCCCAACGGCTCCGGTCGAGCCGGTGATGGCGAGCCCGGGAAGGTCACTCATACTGGTTCTCAACCATTCTGTGCGGGTTTACCGCGCCAGGGACGCCATAACCCGCACAGAAGGGTGGTTAGTGCCCGCCGCGGCCCTTCCCCCTGGGCGTAGCGAACTCGAGACCGATGAGCACCGGGTCGTGGTCCGACACCCGATAGGGCAGCGGCTCGTAGAGGGCTGCCTGAGTGTCCGACTTGAAGGAGGTGTCGTAGTCGAGGATGTCCGGCTCGTCGGCGTTGATGTGGAAGATGGTGGTTCCCGTCACCCAGTTGAGCATCGACCGCGTCGCCAGAGCCGTGTCGAGATAGCCGAGTTGGCCGTCGAACACGAAGGAATAGGCGTCGGGGCCGATGAACTCTTCGACCAGGTCGGTCAACCCTGCCTCCTCGAGGGTCACTATCGGGTCCTCCATCGCATAGCTGTTCAGGTCGCCGACCACCAGCACGCCACTCGACGTGTCACTGAGCTCGTCGACGAACTCGAGCAGCGCCTCGGACTGGGCGACCCGGGTCAGGTTGCAGTTGCCCTGCCCGTCCCCGATGTCGGGGTCGCCGATGCTGGCACACGAGGAGCCCTTCGACTTGAAGTGGTTCACCACCACAGTGAACGGCTGCTTGCTGCCCTTGTTCACGGTTTGGCGGAAGGTCTGCGCCAGCGGCGGGCGTCCCAACGGTTCGATGTCACCGGGCCTGGTGTCATCGAAGGCTGGATCGGCAAGCGCGATGGGATCACCGACCGGCTGTACTGCACCGATCCGGTAGATGATCTCGTTGCGCACCGGATAGTCGTTGTAGTGCCCGGCGTCGCCTGCCCACGCCCACACCTCGGCTCCTTCTGCCGCGTTGAGCTCCTCGACGAGAGTGAGCACCGCGTCGTGGGCCCGGTCGCCGTCGGTCTCCAGGATGTCGTTCTCGA
>CAZYCX010000008.1:0-51298 GCA_964645875.1 uncultured Acidimicrobiaceae bacterium | reverse complement strand
TCAGCGATCACCCGAAACTCAACAGGCGCGTCCTGAACTCGTTTGATGCGCGAAATCGGTGGCTCTCATCGGTGCTGTCGTTCCCGCCACTCGGTCAGGCTGCGGAACACCAGGACCAGCAGTATCGCCACTCCCACCGTGACCACCAGGAACGAGAATACGGCGAAGAAGACCGACCACCCGGGGCAGGACCCCCCCAGGCCGGTCACCCCGGGCTGACGACAACTGACATCGGTCACCACCCACCCCAACGCCGCGGCGAGAAGGCCCAACGTCAGTGACGGCAGGACGATCCACGGGTTCGGCCGGCGTCTCAATGGCGGCGACGGCCCTTCTCGTCGATGTCCGCCGCCTCGAGCACCTCCTTGGGTGCCAGTTCGGGCGGGATGGGGAAGGTGGAACCGGTCTCCCGCGGCGGGTGATACGAAGCTTTCACGGATGAATCCCAGGCACTGACCGCCACCGTGGCGGCCAGAACCGCCGCGGTGGCCCCGGCCAGCCAGCCGAGGAGAGGTGCCAGGGCCAGTGCCAGCAGGGGCCAGGCCAGGCGGATGGTGAGGAGGCCGCCGGGCAGGACGCGGCTGTAGAGGAAGGCGGCGTTGGGGGCGGTAATGGCCACCAACAGGAGGGCCCAGGCGACGGCGTCGTTGCCGACCAGTCCGAGGACCGCCGGTGCCACCAGCAGGACGAGGGCGGGGGCTACCGCGCGCGGCGGCGGGCCGGACGCCGAAGGCAGCTTGCGGATCGTCGAAGTCAGCGCGGGGGAGAGGAGGGCGACGAATCCGAGCGCAGTGACCGCGGTGGCGAGCACCCACATGAAGTCGATATCCCTAACCACCGCCAACGGCACCGTGAGTGCCAGTGCGACCAGGCCGAGCCCGCGGGCCCAGCGCCCCCTGACCACGATCATCCCGATGGTGGCCACCGTGGCGGAGGTGAGCAGGCCCAGCCCGATGAGGAGTGTCGGCGCTCCAGCGAACGGGCCGCTGTCGACGATCAGGGCCACCGTCCAAACCAGTGCGGAGGCCAGGGCGACGGCAGCGAGCAGACTCGATCTCACACCCCGGAGTGTCGCATCGACCGGCCCGAAGACGAAGTCCACCCCCTCCCCCCGGGCAGGCAGACCGGTGGCGAGACCGGGTCAGGCCGAGCTGGGGCCCTGTGGGGAGCCTGTGGTGACGACGCGGAGGTCGGATCGCTCGCCGAACCGTGGGGTGTCGCCCGGCTGCCATGAGGTCTCTTCTCGCCAGGTCTGACCGGGACGCAGCGTGATCACCGACGCGTGAGACGGCCGGTCCTCGTGGAACGAGTCGAGCCCGGCGCCGGTCAGATGGAGGCGGGCGGCCTGGATGACGTCCTGATGCGAGACGATGACCACGTCGCCGTGAGGGTGCTCGGCGTCGAGCCGCCGGGCCACGGCCGCCACCCGCTCGGCCACGTCGCCGATCTGCTCGTCGACGAACCCGAGTCTGGTGGGATGTTCCAGGTATGCCTCGAGCTCGCCGGGGAATCGTGACGAGATCGAGTTCCAGGGATTCCCTTTCCACCGTTCCACCAACTCCCAGTCGGTGAGATCGGGGTGCACCCGCACCGGGACTGTGGAGCGGGCGGCGATCTCCTCGGCAGTACGGAGGGAGGGCTGCTGTGGCGAAGACCAGATCGCCACCACCGGTCTCGGACCCAGATAGCGCCCGACGCGACGAGCCTGCTCCAGACCATGTGGTGACAGGTCGAAGCCGGGTAGCGACCCGCAGACCAGGTGGTCCGGGTTGTCTACCTCGGCATGTCTGACCAGATGAACCAATGCGGCCACAGCGTCCAGTTTGGCCGCTCCCGGCCCGAACACCGGGTAATAGGTTCTAACTTGGTGCTCGTGGTGTGGACCGAGCCCATCCTCCATGTCGACATGGACAGCTTCTTCGTGGAGGTGGAGCGTCTCGCCGACCCCGGTCTGGTGGGCCGACCGGTGGCGGTGGGTGGGCCGGGCCCGCGTGGGGTCATCGCCAGCGCCTCCTACGAGGCGCGCCGGTTCGGTGTTCGCTCCGCGCAGCCCACGGCCACAGCCAGAAAACTCTGTCGGGACCTGGTCGTCGTCCCCGCGGACCACCTGCGCTACGACGAGGTGTCCGCTGAGGTCTTCGCCATCTTCCGCTCCTTCACACCGCTGGTCGAAGGTCTGGGCCTCGACGAGGCGTTTCTCGACGTGCGCGGCCTCCGGCTCCATTTCGAGTCTCCGACGACGGTGGGCGAAGCGATCAGATCCCGGATCAGAACGGAGCTGAGTCTGCCCGCCTCGGTCGGCGTGGCGGCCGTGAAGTTCGTCGCCAAGCTCGCCTCCGAGTCGGCCAAGCCGGACGGGTTACGCCACATCCCCGCCGACGAGCAGCTCGGGTTCCTCCACGGTCTCCCAGCCTCCGCGATGTGGGGAGTCGGACCCGCCACCCGTGCCGCCCTCACCAGGCTCGGGGTGGAGACCGTGGGCGACATCGCCGCCATCCCCGAGGGCGTCTTGAGGGAGACCCTCGGTCCCTCGGCCGGCCGTCATCTCCACGACCTGTCCCGGGGGGTCGATCCTCGAGATGTGGTCCCCGACATCGCCGCCAAGTCGATCTCGGTGGAGGAGACCTACGAGGAAGACCTCGAGGGTCGGGACGTCGTGGAAACGGCGCTGCTGGCGCATGCCCAGCGGCTCTCAGGAAGACTGCGCCGTTCCGGCCTCAAAGCGAGGACGGTGAGCCTCAAGATCCGCTATCCGGACTTCACCACCCTGAGCAGGTCGCAGACAATCACCACCGCGATCGACGGTGCCCGCCCGCTGTTCCAGGTGGCGACAGAGCTCCTCCACGGGTTGGGCGATCTCGAACGCCCGGTTCGCCTGCTCGGGCTGGGGGGCTCTTCGTTGGAGCCTGCCGCGGCACCCACCCAGCTCGGACTGGAGGTGGATGCCGACTGGGATCGGGTCGAGGACGCCGTGGCCGAAGTGCGGCGACGATTCGGTGATGCCGTCATCGGCCCGGCCCGTCTCTACGGTGATCAGCGACCCGGGTTCCGTCGAGAACCCTGATGTGTGTTTCTCGGGGCGGTGTATTGTTTGAAGAGAGCACCTGATCCGGTCAGGGTGAATCAATGCCATTGGACGACAAAGAGCAACGGATTCTCGCCGAGATCGAGAAGCAGTTCTACGAGGAGGACCCCGAGTTGGCGCGCGCCGTCAAGAAGATCGAGCGCCCGGTCAAGATCGGTGTCCGTCTCTCGCTCCTGGGAGTGATCTTGGGGCTGGCGATCGTGATCGCATACGTCAGCTACACCTGGGTCGCGGTAGCGGGCTTCGCGCTCCTGGTTGCGTCGGCTACGGCGCTCGTCAATGCGCTGCGCATCCGGGGATGGCGCTACGAGGAAGCCGAATCCGAAGACTCGCTGCCGGAATGAGACTCCATCCGGTCCGATCTGCGGCCGCCATCGCGAGTCGCTAATGTTCCGGCCCCCGTCGGCCGTTTTCACCGGGTTCGGTGCCGACCGGGGAGAGAAGTGCGAACCATGCCCCGGTTCGCCCGACGAGGTTTTGGAAGGACAGAGTGGAGCAAGCATTCACCGCCGAGCAGGCATGCCGGCTGAGCAACTGCACCCATCATCAATTGCGGTACTGGGACAAGGTAGGACTCGTAAAACCGTCGATTCAACCCACCGGGGGCCGGCCCGGAGTCAGACGTCTCTACAGCTTTCGTGACCTCGTAGCCCTGCGCGTGGTGCGCAGTCTCCTCGACAACGGGATGTCGCTGCAGCGGGTCCGTCGGGCCTGGGACTACCTGCGTCGCGAGGGCGACATGGATGCCCACCTGTCCGACGTGAAACTGGTCACCGACGGCCAGAGCATCTTTAGGGTCAGCAGCGACGAGGGCGAGCTGATGGACGCGCTCCGGGAGGGACAGCTCGCATTCTTCGTGGCCATCGACGAGATCACCCGTGAAGTCCAAGAAGACGTGACCCGGTTCGAACTGGACCGCGACAAGTTCCTCACCATGTTGCGTCGGGTCGAAGACGACATCGAGGAGGAGCGCCAGGCCTCGGGCAGCTGAGTCCGGCTCCGCCTCACCACTTCCGCATCAGCGACCTCAGGCTGAATGCCGCCCGTACCCGTTCGGGGCCCTGATAGGTCCGCTGGATCCACCATTCCACCTCGATCAGATCCGACTCCCGCCCCTGGCCACTCCGTCCTCCATAGATCGCCGACGAGTAGTTGTGGGCGAGGGGGAGGAGGGCGTGGTCGGTGGAGCGGGCCAGTTCGATCGGAGTCGACGAGGGTGACACCGCGACACGGAGATCGACGAGCCGGTCGACGATCTCGTCCCAGGCCGCGGTGATGTCCCCGCTCTTCACCTGTGACAGGCGACGGCGGCGTCTCACCCGCTTGAGGAGCGGGATGACACCGGAGAGGGGGAGCACGGCGATGATCGCGATCAGCCACCAGCGGATCCCGTCCGCACCGGCTCCCTGGAATGGCTCGGGGGCGAGGTCGACGAAGTCCTGCCCACCGTCGGTCGGATCGAAGGGCGTGTCGGCCGGGTTGCTCACCGGCGCGTCCAGGTAGAGCTCGGGATCGACTCCGGCAGTGAGGCTCGAGGGTTGGGAGGTGAATCCGGTCTGCTCGGCGCGCGGCGTGGGATCGAATGGGTACCAGCCGTAGGGCTCGAGCCACAGCTCCACCCAGGCATGGGCGTTGGTGTCACGCACGGTGATGACGCGGTTCTCGTCGACGTCGCCCGGGGTGAACCCCCAGACCACCCGCGCCGGGATGCCTACGGCCCGCGCCAGCACCGCCATGGCGGCGGCGAACTGCTCGCAGTACCCGGTCCGGAAGTTCCTGGAAGCGGGGTCGTTGAGCCAATCGGCGAGGACCAGCGAGTCATGCCCCGTGCTCACCTCGGTCGAGTAGACGAACTCACCAGAGTCGCGGAACCAGGATTGGAGCATCCAGGCCGCTTCGAAGTCGGTGCTGCGCCCCGCGGTCACCGAGCGGGCGACATTGAAGATTCCCGCGGGGGTGTCGGGTGGGAGTTGCACATACCGGTCCCGATCTCCCAGGAGAGCCACCTCGGTGGGCCCGATCTCGGGCTGATGCGGGAACTGGCCGTCTTCGGCTGCCCGGGCGAACATCGGGCTCAGATCGCCGGAGGCGTCGGTGGCCAACGTCCCCAGGTCGGCCCTCCGGTCGATCAGGAGGGTGCGCAACTGGTATTGGTCGAGACGGCCTAGCCCCCCGGAGACGCCGATGGACACACCACCGATCGCGTAGAAGTCACGGGCAAACCTGGGGCTCTCCACGGTGGAGGCGGGGTCCTGGATCTCGATCGGGGTTCCTGCGGTCGGGGCGATCACACTGCTCAGCGTCTGGATCTGAACGGTCTGCAACAGTTCCTCCGTGGTCCCCAGATAGATGTTCTGCGGGTCCACGATCGGAGTGTCGGACTCATACCGCCGGCTGCTCGCGTCCGACCTGCGCCACTCCTCACCATTGAACGTGTCGAGGGTGTCCATCCTCCAGTAGGGATTGATGCCGGGTGGTGTGTCCGAGGCGAGACGGGCGGTGAACACCGGGACATCACTCTGATTGAGGATGCGTTGTCTCAGCTCGATCAGTCCGTCGTAGGACACGCCTCTGCCCGGCCCGGGACCGAGCCCGTCGCCGGTGCGCCAGGGAACGTTGCCGTACTCGGGGACGACGTCGGCTGCACCGTATGCGACCGTGATCGAGCCGACCGCGAGCAACGAGGCGGTGATGGCCGCCAGGGTGACCGAGCGTCGACCCAATGGCCGGCCTTCGAGGTCACGCGCCCGTCCGGTCTCCTCACGTTGCTCGATTGCCAGCGAGACGACGGCGAGTCCCAGGGCGAGGGCGGAGAACAACATCCAGCCGAGACCGGCGTCGACACGGTCGAATACCGCGAACTGGAAGTAGACCACCAGGGGTGGGACGAACAGCGCGGCGTGAGGCCCGCGGGCACTGCCCCAGGCGAAGAAGCCTCCGACCGTCCACATCAGGACGGCGAGGATGGCCAGGATCCCGGCATTGGGCTCCACGGGCGGGATTCCGGTCTGGATGGTGGCGAACGCGATTCCGAGCTCCTCGGCCAGCGCCCCGGCCGTGTCTCCTCCGGGCAGGATGCCGGAGACGAGCGTGCTCGGGACGCTGATTCGCAGGGCGAGCAGAGTCGCACCCGCAGCGAACACCGCCACCCGCGGCCGGAGCGCCGAGATCAGCTCCGAGAGCAGCCACCAGGCGACACCGCCGAGGAACGCGGCCGCGGCCAGTATCAGCTGCCACGGCGGCTGGCCCGGGCCAGACTCGAACAACCTTCCCGCCCGCCCGATGGCGAGGAGGAGAGTGAGCAGACCGGCTAGACGGCCGAGGTTGCGCCCCATGTCTCTCCGATCGCGGTCATCCAGCTCTCGGCCCAACTCTCTCCCGGCTCCACGGTCATCGTTGTCACCCCGAGGCGGTGGAACCCGGCCAGAGTCTGCGGTGTGGTGCTGGCAACACCCAGGAGCAGCGAGGTCGGGTAGTCACGGGCCAGCAGCTGATGCACGGATATCAGGGTGCGGTCGGCGGTCCCGGTCACCATCACCAGAGCTCCGCCTCCGCCTCTCTGGCGGATGCGCGTGGCCGCCGACTCGAGATCGATGGCATCGCTGGTGGTCACCAGTGCCAGCCGCTCCATGGCGGCGGCGTACCTGGAGGCGTCGATGGCGTGTGGGTCACCCGCCCAGAGGTCGGCGTCGAAGCCGGACTGCACCAGATGGGTGACCACCGACGCCGCGCCGGACACTGCGGTCTCGAATGCCTCCGATGACTCGTACACCGCGGAGCGCACGTCCAGCATAACCAGCGCCCGTGACTGCCACGGAGTCTCCAGTTGACGGATCATCAGTCGCTCTGTCTTCGCCGACGACGGCCAGTGGATGCGGCGCAGGTCGTCGCCGCGCTGGTACTCGCGGAGGGTGTAGAAGTCCTCGCCGCCCCGCTGAGCGTGCTCTGGCCGTGACGCCGCCAGCGTGGGGTCCTGGCCCCTGACGACGGGAAACCCCTCCAAACGCTCGACGGTGGGGTAGACCACGAGCTGATCGACCGGGCCGGCGGCCGCGTCCAGCTCGGCGAGACCGAGAGGGTCGGAGGCGGTGGCTCTCGCCGGCCCTACCCGGTAGATGCCGCGGGGGCGGCAGACGATGCGATAGCTGGCGGTGACCGTCGCCCCGGACTCGACTCCCGCGATTTCGAAGGAGGCGACCCCGAGGCTCTCGACCGTGTCGACCACCGAGAGGTTCCGGATCGACCTCCGTCCCTGGTTGTCCAGGCTCAAGGTCACCTGGACCGTGTCTCCGTTGTGCACCGCTGTCGAGCCCAGTCGTCTCCCGATGCGGAGGGCGGGCTGGTGGAGTTGCACATATGCCAGCGCGACTCCAGTGCCGATGATGCCGAACAAGGCGGTGAGGAGGAGCTCTTCTTCCCCGAGGAGCCACCAGAGAACCACCAGCGCCAGGCCGGCCCCGAGCAGAGCCCAGCCGCGCGTGGTTGGCATCAGGTGGCGATCCGCGATGTGGTTCCGGGCACCCGGAGCCGGCTGAGGACGTCTTCGAGGATGGAGTCGATGGTCTCACCGCGCATCTGGGCCTCGGGCCGGAGCGCGAGCCGATGCACGAGGACGGGGGCGGCCAGATGCTTGATGTCATCGGGCATCACGTAGTCGCGGCCATTGGCCGCCGCCCGGCTCCTCGAGATGCGCTGCAGGTAGAGGGCGGCTCGAGGCGATGCGCCCAGCATCATGTCCGGATGCAGCCGGGTCCCCTCCACCAGATCGACGATGTAGTTCTTCACCGAACTGGATACCGAGACCTGCCGGGCGATTTCCACCATCTCGGCGACATCGGCCAGGGACGCCACGGGATCGAGGTCGAGGAACGTCGACCTGACGCCATGGGCGTCGAGGATCTCGAGCTCTTTCTCACGGCTCGGGTATCCGATCACGACGCGCATAATGAACCGGTCGAGCTGGGCCTCTGGCAGCGGATAGGTGCCCTCGTGCTCCAACGGGTTCTGGGTGGCGATCACCATGAACGGCGGGTCGAGGGCGCGGGTGACCCCATCGGAGGTCACCTGTCTCTCCTCCATGGCCTCGAGTAGCGCCGACTGGGTCTTCGGGCTCGCCCGATTGATCTCGTCACCGACGACCACATTGGCGAAGATCGGGCCCGGCTTGAAGTCGAACCGCCCCGCGTTCCGATCCCAGATCGAGACCCCGGTGACGTCGGAGGGGAGGAGGTCGGGGGTGAACTGGATGCGATGGAACTCACCGTCGATCGTCTTGGCCAGGGATTTGGCCAGCTGCGTCTTTCCGACGCCGGGCACGTCTTCGATGAGCACGTGCCCCTCGGAGACCATGGCGAGCACGAGGAGCTCGACCACGTCACGCTTCCCCTGGATGACGGTCTCTACGTTGCCGACGATTCTGTCGAACCTCTTGCCGAACAGGTCGATTGCGTTGGATGATGACTCGGCCAAGCCGTTTCCTCCGTCACTCCGGGTCTCGAACTCTAACGGTGATGTCGACGTGTGAGAGGCGTCGCACCCCTGCCCCGGCGGCGAGGAATGTCGGGTGATTCGGGTGGGGTGCCACTAGAATTCACCCAGGGAAGACGTCGGGAGGCACGATTGGGTTTCGAGCGCGGGGCGATCACGACCCTCATGCTGCGACCGCTCCTCTCCTGGGAGGCGGTGCGGTCCTGGTTTGCCATGCGCCGCCAGGGGGGTCTCAGCACCTCCAGTGCCTATCTGGCCTGGCGCCGTGCTACTGCATACGGTGACTCAGCGACCACTATGAGCGCGCAAGATCTGCTTGACTATCTGTCCTGGCGCCGGGAGATGAGGAGAATTCGAAAGTGGGTGCGGGAGGCATGACATCGACTCTGGCGAGTCGTCTCGAGGACATTCCGGGGGTGGCCTCGGTCGTGGTCGATCTCGACGGGTTCGGTCGGGGGATCGACGTGCGGCTGGAGCCCGATGCGGACGAGGCAATGGTGATGGAGAGGCTCCAAGCCTTGCTCGCCGCCTACGGCGTGAAGCGTGACCGTCAACCGGCGATGAGCCTGGGACGAGAGCGCGGGCCCCATCCGAAAACCGGAGTCCAGGTGAGTATCACGCCGCTGGACACCGGTGCCCGGGTCGAGGTGGCCACTGCCACGGTCAAGTCGTTCCGGATCGTGGCGGCGACACCGCTGTCGATCGCCCAGGGTCTCAGCGACGCCTGGTGCCAGGTGATCGGGCGAGTGCCCATCGAGATCGTCGGTGTCTCCGTCGACGAGACGCAGCGTCTGGTCATCGAGGCCGACGCCGACGGGCGGAAGCTCACCGGGACCGGCGACGTCTCCCACGGGTGGTTCGACGCCCTCACCGATGCCATCGCCGCCGTGCTCGACGACGGGTCGTCCGATGTCCGGAAGGCCGCCAGCTAGCCTTACCCGGACCAGTCATGGGCCAGTGAGCGGAGCAGGTATTACCCTTCTTTTCTTTAGGTCGTTAACAGATGACGCGAGCACTGGTACTCAACGCAAGCTTCGAACCGCTGTCGGTGGTGAGCGAACGGCGGGCGGTCATCCTCGTCCTCAACCACAAGGCGAGCGTCGTCGTGGGACGTGACGAGATCTGGGCGTCGGAGTCGAGGACCGTCGAGTTGCCTTCCGTTGTCAGGCTCAACCGCTATGTCAAAGTGCCCTATCGACGGGTCGTCCCGGTGACCCGTCGGGCGGTGTTCGGCAGGGACGGCCATATCTGTCAGTACTGCGGCGGTCCCGCCGAGTCGCTCGATCACGTCCAGCCCCGCTCCCGCGGTGGCGACCACAGCTGGGAGAACGTGGTGGCGTGTTGTCGCGCCTGCAACGTGCGCAAGGGCTCCCGGACCCCCGACGAGAGCGGTCTCCGTCTCCGCAGCCAGCCCGGCCCGCCCCGCCGCTTCGCCTGGATCTACGCCTCCACCGGCTTCCAGGTCGACCCCTCCTGGCACCCCTACCTCCTCGCCGAGTCCGCCTGACCGATAGCGGCCGTGTCGGGTCTCCCCATCGAGTGTGTGTTGACGCGCGCTGAGCGCGCCTAGGGGCACAACGGACTGCTGTCTTGGGCCTCCCTCCATCGAGTGTGTGTTGACGCGCGCTGAGCGCGCCTGGGTGCACACCGGATGCGAAGTGGGCGACCCATGAAATGGAGCTTGGTGGGGGAGGAGGGTTGACAAGTGGGGGGAAGTGGGTCATAGTGGCGGGCACGTCCCGGCAAGGGGGCGTAGCCCCATAGGGGAAAAACGGACAGTGAGAACGAACGGAAAAGAGGAGAAGTGTTCCTCGGCGAGTACTTCCACAGCCTCGACGACAAGGGCCGGGTGGTCATGCCCTCCGGGTTTCGCCGTCGTCTCGAAGACGGTTGTGTCATCACCAAGGGACAGGACGGCCAGCTGGTCATCTTCGCTGCCGACGACTTCGAGCAGAAGGCGGCCGAAGTGATCGAACGACCCCAGGACAAGGCCGGACGCCGGTTCTCCCGGACCCTCTTCGCCGGTGCCGACCTCCAGACCCCGGACAAGTCGGGTCGGGTGCTGGTCAAACCGGATCTCCGTCAGTTCGCCGGGTTGGAGACGGGAACCGAGATCGCCGTGCTCGGGCTCTTCGACCACATCGAACTGTGGGATAGGGAGAGGCACCTCGCCGACAAGACCTCGAGCGATCAGATCTACCTCGACGAGGAGGAGGACTAGCGACAGACACGGTCTGGGCTCATTGCGAGCCCCCCGGAACCAATTGGAAGGCCCCTGACTCCGCCCGCCTCTAGTTGGTACCAGCGCCCGGGGGGCTCGCAATGAACCAGGACCTGAGCAAGGAGGAGGCCGGCTTCCACCGGCCGGTCCTGGTCGAGGAAGTCGTCGAGATGATGGCTCCCGTTACGCCCGGGGTCGTGGTGGATGCGACCTTCGGGGGCGGGGGGCACACGAGACGGATGCTGGCTGAGTTTGGAGACGAAGTGACGGTGATAGCCATAGATCGCGATCCCGATGCGCTGGCAAACGCCGCGCAGATGCGGGTCGACGCCATCGAGGGCAACTTCGCCGAGATCGACACATTGGTCCGCTCGGTCACCGACGAGCCGGTAGCCGGTGTCCTCTTCGACTTCGGCGTCTCCTCACACCAGCTCGACGAGGCGAGCCGCGGCTTCTCCTACCGTCACGAGGGCCCGCTCGACATGAGGATGGGGCCTGACGCCACGGTCTCCGCCGCCGAGATCGTCAACCAGTGGCCTGCCGACGAGTTGGCCAGGATCATCCGCGCGTATGGCGAGGAGCCCCTCGCCAGACGGATCGCCTCTGCGATCGTCGCCGCCCGTCCCATCGACTCCACTGCCACCCTGTCCACCGTCATCGCATCGGCGATGCCCGCGGCCCGGCGTCGGGCAGGTCATCCTGCCCGACGCACCTTCCAGGCCATCCGGATCGCGGTCAACGACGAGCTCGCCGCGGTGGCTGCAGGCGTCGGCAAGGCCATCGATCTGGTGCGACCGGGCGGCCGGGTGGTGGCCATCTCGTACCACTCGCTCGAGGACCGCATCGTCAAACAGGAGTTCGCGGCCCGCGCCCGCGGCTGCACCTGCCCACCCGACCTGCCCGTATGCGGCTGCGGCAACACCGCCGAGGTCCGCATCCTCACCCGGAGACCCATCCGGGCCAGCGCCGAGGAAGTGGCGGCCAACAACCGAGCCCGTTCGGCCGTGCTTCGGGTCGTCGAGAAGGTGGCGGCATGACCGCCCAGACACTCCGGCGTCCCGGGGTCGACGAGCGGCTCCGGGTGCTCAAGGGGAGAAAGCTGCGGAAACCGTCGGTGGCGCCCTGGATGTTCATGGTGCTCATCGCCATCGTCGCCTTTCTCGGCCTCGGTTTCGCCCGGACCAGCCTCGACCGCTCCGCTTTCGAGCTCGCCGAGCTCAACAAGGCAATCGCCGAGCAGTCGGCGCTCAACGAGCAGCTACGACTGGAAGTGGCGCGTCTCGAGAACCCGGCTCGGATCGCTCCTCTCGCCGACGAGATGGGGCTGGTGATTCCGAGTGACACCCATCAGCTGCTGGTGAATCTGGATGTTCCGTCGCCCGTGGTGGCGGAGGCCGATCACGACGGAGCGAACCAATGAGATCCCGTGGACGCGCTGGTGCCGGGTCGAAATGTGGGGCCCCGCCCCTCCGGAGATCCAGCCGGAGAGTCGGTGGCCGTGTCCGGGACTAGATCTCCGCGCTCCACCGCCGCCAAGGCGCGTATGGCTCTGATCGGGCTGGTCGTGGTGGCCGCCTGGCTGGGGATGGGATACCGGCTGTTCGAGATCCAGGTGGTGCGGGCCGAAGAGCTCGCCGAGCAGGGGCTCAGCCAGCGTCTCGTCACCAGGGAGATGGCCCCACAGCGGGGAAAGATCTATGACCGCAACGGGAATCTGCTGGCGATGACCGTGGAGTCGAAGAGCCTCTTCGTCGTGCCCGACCAGGTCACCGAGCCATTGTGGGTGGCCCAGCAGATCGGCGGCTTGTTGGGAGTGGACTCCGAGACCCTCTACGAGCGCATCACCAGCGACCGCGACTTCGTCTACATCAAGCGCCAGGTCGACGGGGTCCTGGCCGAGGAGATCCTCGCCGAGGGCATGGCCGGCGTCTTTGCCCACCCCGAGCCGACCCGGATCTACCCCGCCGGATCCGTCGCCTCCCACGTCACCGGGTTCGTCAACATCGACGGCGACGGCCAGGAGGGTCTCGAGCTGGTCTACGACGACGAGCTACGCGGCGTCCCCGGCCACGCCGAGTACGAGCGAGACATCGCCGGACGGGTCATACCGCAGGGCTACACCAACATCGTCCCCGCCGTGCCGGGCACCGACCTGCTGACGACCATCGACCTCCCGCTCCAGTACCAGGCCCAGGAGTCGTGTCTCGGCGCCCTGGAGCGGACCGGGGCCGAATCCTGCTGGGCGGTGGTGCTGTCGGTGGAGACCGGCGAGGTGCTGGCTCTGGTGGGCGCCCCGGTGTTCGACCCGGAAACTCGTCAAACCCTCGATCCGTCGTGTGTCGGATCGGACGACCCGGTCGCCTGCCGCATGTTCGCCAATTTCGCCGTCCGCGGCATATACGAGCCGGGCTCGACGCAGAAGATGATCACCTTCGCCGCCGCCCTGGAGGAGAACGAGGTGCAGGTGGGGACGGTGATCCCCGACGTCGACGACGAGTTGGAACTGCTCGAAGGCGCCTGTCGTTCTGGCGATGACGACGTGCACGGCTGCTACGTCGATTTCGATGAGCACGAGACCGAAGACATGACCGTCGCCGAGATCTTCACCATGTCGTCGAACGTGGGGACGATCATGGTGGCCGAGACCCTGGGCCAGGCACGTCTCGTCGAGTACATCGAGAAGTTCGGTCTCGGCCAGACCACAGGCATCGACTACTCGGTGGAGGCGCCCGGGCTCCTGCGCTTCGACCCCGGATGCCAGACCTGCTGGGCGTCGGCGGCGATCGGCTACTCCGTTGCCGTCACCCCATTGCAGATGGCTGCCGCCTACGCCGCCATCGGCAACGACGGAGTGTGGATCACCCCTCACATCGTCAGGTCGAAGGTCGACTCCGATGGTGAGACCGAGGTCGCCGGAGTGGAGACCCGCCAGGTGGTCAGCCCGGCGACCGCGCTGCTGATGCGCGAGCTGCTCGCGTCGGTGGTGGAGAACGGGACCGGTCGCAACGGCTCTGTGGACGGGTACCGCGTGGGTGGCAAGACCGGGACCGCCAACAAGCTGGGCGATGACGGGCGCTACACCGAACAGACCCGCGCCTCGTTCGTCGGCATGGCGCCGATCAACGACCCCGAGGTGGTGGTGGCGGTGGTCATCGACGCACCCGAGCACGACTACCGAACCGGCGGCCTCTCCGCCGCTCCCGTCTTCAGCGAGATCACGGAGCAGGCGCTCCACAGACTCGGGGTGAGCCCGGATGGCCGAGAGCGGTAAGACGGTGTCTGCCCTGGCGGAGTTGGTCGACGTGAGGTGGAAGCCCGGGGACGACCCCCTGGTCACCGACGTGACCCACGACTCGCGTGAGGTGAGGCCCGGCTCGATGTACGTCGCGGTGCGGGGCGGCAACGTCGACGGCCACGCCTTCGTGCCGGCAGCAGTGGATTCCGGCGCGGTCGCGGTTTGTGTCGACCATCCCATGCAGAGTGGTGTCGCCGAGCTGATCGTCGCCGACACCCGCCAGGTGATGGGAGAACTGGCCGCGGCGGTCCACGGCCACCCCTCGCTGAGCCTGGACGTGGTCGGTGTCACGGGCACCAACGGGAAGACCACGGTCACCCACTACATCGAGTCGATCGCAACGGATGCAGGCTCAGCCACCGGCCTGGTGGGGACCATCCACACCCGCACCGCGGGCGCGACGCTCCCCGCCACCCTCACCACCCCGGAGGCACCACAGTTCCAGAGACTGCTCGCTGAGATGAGAGACCAGGGTGTGGCCCTGGTCGCTGCCGAGGTGTCCTCACACGCCCTCGAGTACGGGAGGGTGCGGGGCACCCGGTTCGCGGTGGCGGCGTTCACCAACATCTCACAAGACCATCTCGACTTCCATGGTGACATGACGGCCTATCGGGCCGCCAAGAGACGGCTCTTCACCGACTACGAGGTCGGCACCGCGGTGATCAACGTCGACGACCCGACCGGGGCCGAGATCGCGTCCACGTACCGGGGGCAGATGCTCACCGTCGGTGAAGGCGGAGATTTCTCGATCGCGGAGATCGAGCCGGCGAGAGGGAGGACTTCGTTCACCGTCTCTTCGTCACACGGCACCCGTCGGCTCACCGCCCCGGTGATCGGAGACTTCAACGTCTCCAACCTGGTCATGGCCGGAGCGTGCTGCATCGCGGTCGGCATCCCCCCTGGAGAGGTCTTCGAGGCGATGACCAGAGTCCGTGGGGTGCCGGGGCGGTTCGAGTTGGTGTCCGGGAAGGACCCGATCACGGTGATCGTCGATTACGCCCACACTCCCGAGGGAGTGGCCACCGCGGTTCGGACCGGCCGACGTCTCGGCGAGGGACGCGTCATCGCGCTGCTGGGGGCCGGTGGCGACCGTGACCGTCGCAAACGTCCGGCGATGGGGGCGGCCCTGTCGCGAGCCGACCTGGCCGTGGTCACCAGTGACAACCCGCGCCTGGAGGACCCAGGAGAGATCGCCGCCGCGGTGATGTCGGGTGTCGCCACCGACACGGAGCACATTCTCGAGATCGACAGGCGACGGGCCATAGACATCGCCATCGACCGGGCCGAAGACGGTGACATCGTCCTCGTCCTGGGACGGGGCCACGAGCCGTTCCAGGACCTGGGAACCGAGAAGTTGGAGTTCGACGACCGGGTCGTGGCGGCGGAGTCGCTCCGGCGTCGTAGATCCGCGGGATCGGCTGGCCGATCGGGGAGCATGACCACGTGATCCCTCTGTTGATCGCCGCGGCCCTGGGGCTTCTCCTGTCGATCTTCGGCACTCCCTACGCCATCAGGGTCTTGCGTCGCCGGGAGATCGGCCAGTTCATCCAGGACGACATCCAGGGCCAGCACGCCCACAAGCAGGGAACGCCGACCATGGGCGGGGTGGTCTTCGTCGCCGCTGCGGTCATCGGTTGGTTCCTGGCTCACTTCCAGTTCTGGACCCCGGAGACCGGGCTCACCTTCAGCACGAGACCGTTCGGCGTCGGGGGATGGCTCGCGGTCCTGGCTCTCGTGGGCATGGCCCTGGTCGGTTTCCTCGACGACTGGGTCAAGCACACGCGCAAGCGCAGCCTCGGTCTCTCCAAGACCGCCAAGTTCGGGGGCCAGCTGGCGATCGCCGCCCTCTTCGCCTACCTCGCCGGCGAAGCAGGGATCGTCACCGAGATCTCCTTCGTCCGCCCGCTCGGCATCGACCTCGGTGTCTTCTTCGTCGTCTGGGTGCTGCTCATGCTCACCGGGGCGGCCAACGGGGTGAACCTCGCCGACGGGATGGACGGTCTGGCCGGAGGGGCGTCGGCACTGGTGGTGGGGGCGTACACCGTCATCGCCTTCTGGCAGTACAGGAACTCCAGCGCCTTCCGCGACGACGCCATCTACCAGGCCCTCTCCCCGCTCGAGCTGGCGATGATCTCGGCGGCGATGTTCGGTGCCCTCCTCGGCTTTCTCTGGTGGAACGCACCACCCGCCAAGATCTTCATGGGTGACGTGGGCAGCCAGGGGATCGGAGGGCTCCTCGCCGCCCTCGCCCTGATGACCAACACCCAACTGCTCCTCGCCCTGGTGGGAGCCATTTTCGTGGCCGAGACGCTGTCGGTCATCCTCCAGGTTGCCAGCTTCAGGCTCACCGGCAAACGCATTTTCCGTCTTGCCCCCATCCACTTCCACTTCGACCTCGGTGGCTGGCCCGAGACGACCGTGGTGATCCGATTTTGGATCCTCACCGGGATCGGTGTCGCCCTCGGTCTGGGTCTCTTCTACGCCGATTTCCTCCGTCTCGAGGGGATCCTGTGATGGCCGGTGAAGCGAGTCGTGTCCTCGTGCTGGGAGCGGGTGTCTCCGGGAGGGCAGCGGCCCGGCTCGCCTCCGCCCAGGGTATGTCGGTCACCGTCTACGCGGAGACCGCCCCCGTCGAGCACATGATCGAGTTCGGGATGGCGACCGGGGAGTGGGACCCGGTGCTGCTCGAGGGAGTCGACCTGGTCGTTGCCAGCCCGGGGTTCTCGGAACGGTCCGGCCCGGTCTTGGACGTCATGGAGCGCGGCCTCCCCATATGGAGTGAGATCGAGTTCGCCTACCGCCACATCGAGAGCCCGGTGGTGGCCGTCACCGGGACCAACGGGAAGACCACCGTCACCGAGGCGACCGCCGCCATGCTCGATGCGTCGGGTCTCGATGCCCCGGCCACCGGGAACATCGGCGCCCCCCTGGCCGACTTCACCGACGGCGCATACGACGCGCTGGTAGTCGAGGTGTCCAGCTTCCAGCTCCGATTCACCGAGTCGTTCCACCCGGTGGCGGCGGCCATAACCAACGTGGCAGTCGATCATCTCGACTGGCACGGCTCCGCCTATGCCTACCAGTCGGCCAAGGCCCGCATCTTCGCCAACCAAACCGGCGACGACCTCCTGGTCTACGACGTGGACGACGAGGGAGCGGCCAAGCTCGCCGGCGACGCGCCGTCCGAGCTGTATCCGGTCTCGGGGATCCGGATGCCGGAGGGTGGCGGGGGAGTCGACGGAAGGACGCTTCGGGTCGGCGACGTCGCCATCGATGTGTCCGACCTGGTCTCGGACGACCCCATTCACCTGGTGAATCTCGCCTGCGCCGCGGCCCTCGCCCTCCGGGTCGGCGCAACCGCCGACGGTGTGACCCGAGGGGCCATCTCTTACCGCCCGGGTGCCCATCGGCGCACGGTGGTGGGTGAGGGCGGAGGTGTCATGTGGGTCGACGACTCCAAGGCCACCAACCCCCACGCCGCCCTGGCTTCGATACGGGCTCACGGTCCGGTGATCCTCATCGCCGGCGGACGGGCCAAGGGGATCGAGCTCGCTCCTCTCGCCGGCGAGGACAACGTCCGAATGCTGATCGGGATCGGGGAGGCGGGCGCCGGGCTGGTCGCGGCGGCCGGAGACCGGGGTCGGCTGGCGGGCACACTCGAGATCGCGGTGGAGGTGGCCGCCGGCGCCGCTCGTCCCGGGGACACGGTCCTGCTCGCCCCCGGCTGCGCCAGCTTCGATCAGTTCGACTCCTATGTCGCCCGCGGGGATCGATTCGCCGAATTGGTCAGGGAGAGATTGGGAGGGCCCCCCCAGTGACCGCCAACGTGACCTCCCTCGCCAAGGTGCGCGCTGCCGCCCGGGACAAGATGGCTCGCCAGAGGGTGAACGATCGCGCCACCACCATTCTCCTGGTGCTCGTGGTCGTGCTGGTCGTCGTCGGGCTCGGAGTCACCATGTCGGCCTCGTCTGCTTATGCCCTCAGCCAGACCGAGTCTCAGGACCAGTGGCACTTCCTCAAGCGCCAACTGGTGGGGGTCGGGCTGGGGACGCTCTTCCTCCTCGTCGCCTCTCGCATCCCATATCGCGTCTACCGCAAGCTGGCCTTGCCCGGCTTCTTGATCACCGTCGGGCTCTTGGTGGCCGTCGAGTTCAACGGGATCACCGAGGGAGGCGCCACCCGATGGCTCCGCCTTCCCGGACTCACCTCCTTCCAGCCCTCGGAGGTGGCGAAGATCAGCATCGTCATGGCCCTCGCGTTCCTCCTGGAACGGAAGGCCAAACTCCTCACCAGGTTCGGCCACTTCATCGTGCCGGTCGTCGCCACGCTTGGCCTGGTAGGCCTGTTGATAATCCGTCAGCCCGATCTGGGGACGCTGATCGTCATCGGGGCGGCGGTGATGGCGGTCATCATCGCCAGCGAGACACCGATGCGATTCGTGATGGTGCTGGGCGTCATCGCCATGCTCGCCACGGTCTTCTTCGCCTTCGACGTCGAGTACAGGGCGAGTCGCATCGACTCCTTCCTCGACCCGTTCGCCGACCCATCGGGAGGCGGATATCAGGTGATCCAGAGCTACTACGCCCTCGGCAACGGGGGACTGTTCGGGGTGGGCCTCGGTGCCTCCCGCGCGAGATGGTTCTATCTCCCCAACGCCCACACCGACTTCATCTTCGCCATCATCGGCGAGGAGACCGGTCTCATCGGCGGGCTGACCGTGATCGGTCTGTTCATCGCCCTCGCCGTCGCCGGCTGGGTAGTGGCCAGCCGAGCTCCCGACGGCTTCGGCAAGATGGTGGCCTCGGGCATCACCGTCTGGCTGTCGTTCCAGGCTCTGGTAAACGTGGGCGGGGTCCTCGGTGTCATTCCGATCACCGGTATCGCCCTCCCGTTCGTCTCCTACGGATCGACCGCCCTGATCGTCTCGATGGCCGCAGTGGGGGTGCTCGTCAACATCGCCCAGAGCGGTGTCGATCGAGGGAGATGACCTTTCTCATCGCGGCCGCCGGCACGGGAGGGCATGTCTTCCCGGGTCTGTCGGTGGGCGAGGCCCTGGTCGATCTCGGTGTATCCCGCGACCACATCGTGTATGTCGGCGGAGACCGACTCGAGGCGACCGTCTATCCCGGAGAGGGGTTCCGCTTCCTCCAGGTCGAGCTGGCCGGGCTGAAGCGATCGCTGACCCTTGCCAATGCCCGTATCCCGGGGGTGGTTCTTCGGGCACGGAAGCGCATCTCGGAGGAGATCGGTGCCATCGGGATCGACGTGGTCCTCGGGATGGGAGGCTACGTCACCATCCCGGCCGCTCTCGCCGCGCGCAAGCGAAGGATCCCGTTCTTCAACGCAGAGCAGAACGCCGAGGCGGGGCTGGCCAACAAGGTGGCGGCGCGATGGGCGGAGGAGACATTCGTGGCGTTCCCCGACACCGGGGGCCTCCCCGCCGGGTCGTGGGTCGGCAACCCTGTTCGGCGTGTCTTCTGGGAGTTCGACCGACCCGCACTCCGCCCGGCCGCGCTGGACAGATATGACCTCGACCCCGACCTCCCCGTGGTCGGGGTCTTCGGTGGCTCACTTGGCGCCGGGGCCATCAACGAGGCGATCGCGGCGACGCTGGCGGTGTGGAACGGTCCGCGGATACAGGTCCTCCACCTCACCGGCTCCGATCATGTGGAGGCCATGTCCGAGAGGTCGGCATCACCGGATGTCACCTGGAGACGTGTCGGCTTCGAGAAGAGGATGGACGGCTTCTTCGCCGTCTCCGACCTCGTGGTCGCACGGGCCGGGGGAGCGGTCGCCGAGTTGACCGCCACCGCAACCCCCTCCGTGCTGATCCCGGGGCGGTTCGGCTCCGGAGGACATCAGGTAGGCAACGCCAGGTTCCTGGAGGGTGCCGGAGCCGCGGTGGTGGTCGAAGAGGACGATCTCGAACGTCTCGGCGCGGTGATCGTCGACCTGGTCTCCGACTCTCCCCGGCGCCTGGCCATGCAGGCGGCAACACGAGCAATCGCCAAGCCCGATGCCGCCCGTACCATCGCCCGGGTCGTGATCGAGGCATCGAGATGAGCCTGCCCGAGGGACGGATCCACGTCGTCGGAGTCGGTGGCGCCGGGATGAGCGCACTGGCCAAGCTCCTGGTGGCCCGGGGACATGTGTTGTCCGGGTCGGACCTGCGTCACGGAGCGGTCCTGGACGTCCTCACCGACCTGGGAGTCGCCGTCCACACCGGGCACGACCCGGAGACGGTCCGGGGAGCGGCGCTGGTGGTGGCCTCATCGGCAGTGCCGGACTACGACGAGGAATTGCAGGCGGCGCGCGAGTTGGGGATCACCGTGTGGCGACGGCCCGAGCTCCTCTCGGCACTCACCGCCGAGATGCCCACCATCGGAGCTACCGGGACTCACGGAAAGACGACCACCACCGCGATGCTGGTCACCGCGCTGAGATCTCTCGGCGAAGACCCCTCGTTCGTGCTCGGCGGCGACATGGTGGGCCTCGGCACCAACGGCCATTTGGGGAAGACCGATCTCCTCGTCCTCGAGGCCGACGAGGCCTTCCGCACCTTCGAGAGCCTGCACCTCCGTGGGTTGGTGATCACCAACGTCGAGCACGAGCACGTGGACCACTTTCGGTCTGCCGAAGACCTGATCGACAGCTTCATCGGGGTTGCCCGCGGCGTCGACGGGCCGGTGGTGGCCTGCGCCGACGATTCGGGCTCGCGCAGGGTGGCGGACCGGGTGGGAGCCATCACGTACGGCTTCGACCGGCGGGCCGCTTGGCGGATAGGAGAGCTGACCTCGGGTCCGGGGCGTCTGGGATTCTCCCTCACAGGGCCCGGCGGAGCGGCGATGGTGCGGATGGATCAGCCCGGTCGTCACATCGCCCTCGACGCATCGGGGGCCCTCGCCCTGCTCGCCGAGCTGGGATACCCGCTGGAGGGCGCCGCCGCCGGGCTGTCGAGGTTTCGCGGAGTGAGTCGGCGCTGGGAGCACCGCGGCACCATTGCCGGGGTGACGCTCTACGACGACTACGCCCATCACCCCACAGAGGTCGCGGCCGTCATCGAAGCGGTGGCGGGGACCACGCCGGGTCGGATCTGGGCCGTGTTCCAGCCCCATCTCTACTCGCGTACCGAGCGCTTCAGCAAGGAGTTCGGCCGGGCCCTCGCCGGCGCCGACGTTGCCGTGGTGACCGATGTCTTTGGTGCCCGCGAGGAGCCGGTGCCGGGGGTGACGGGGGAGCTCGTGACAGAGGCGGTCGAGGCGGCGGGAGGGATTGCCCACTACGTGCCCCGTCGATACGACCTCGCCGGCTTCCTGGCGCCCCTTCTCGAGCCGGGAGACCTGGTGGTCAGCATGGGAGCCGGCGACATCACCCTCCTCCACAACGAGCTGGCCCCGATGCTCGGGGGACGATGATGACCGACGTCGAAGGTCTGGTTCGCTCGGGACTGGTCACCCGTGACGTGCCGCTGGGACCGATGACCACCTACAAGGCGGGAGGCCCGACGGCTTACTTCGCCGAGGTCAGCGAGGTCGAGGAGCTGGAGAAGCTGGTGGCGAGTGGGCTCACTACCCGGCACGAGGTCCTCGTCCTCGGCCGAGGCTCGAACCTGGTCGTGGCCGACGCCGGGTTCGACGGGCTCGTGGTGAAACTGGCTGGCTCGTTCACCTCGATCACCATCGAGGGCGATCGGGCGCGAGCCGGGGGCGCCGCCCCGCTGCCGAGACTGGCGCGCCAGGCCGTCGAGGCCGGTGTGGTCGGTCTCGAGTTCTTCGTCGGCATCCCCGGGTCGGTCGGAGGTGCCGTGCGTCAGAACGCAGGATGCTTCGGCACCGAAACCCGGGATCGTCTGCTGAGCGCAGACATCATCGACCTGATCACCGGGGACCGAACCCGGAGGACCCCTGAGAACCTCGAACTGTCCTACCGCCACTCCAACCTGGAGCCCACCGAGTTGGTGACCCGGGCAACCTTCCAGGGACGTATCGGAGATCGCGAGGCTGCCAAGACCGCGATGAGAGAGATCACCCGGTGGCGGAAGGAGCACCAGCCGGGTGGAACCCTCAACGCCGGCTCGGTCTTCAAGAACCCGCCCGATATCGCTGCTGGTGAGCTGATCGACCGCCTCGGCCTGAAAGGGACCGCGGTCGGTGACGTCTCGGTGTCCGAGAAGCACGCCAACTTCTTCGTTGCCGGCCCCGAAGCGACCGCCGACGACATCTACCGATTGGTACAGCAGGTGAAAGACGCGGTGTTCGAGCGTTCAGGGACCATGCTGGAGCCCGAAATTCAGTTCGTCGGATTCGAGAGATGAGCATCGATCCACGTTTGATGGAGCGACGGAAGACCGTCGCCGAGGACAATGCCAAGAGGAGCATCGGCAGGCTCCTCAGATTCCTGCTGCTTCTCGTCGCTGCAGGCTCGTTGGCGTGGTTGCTCTTCTCCCCCTGGCTGAGCGTGAGCCAGGTCACCACCAACGGTGTCACCCAGAGTGACACCAATGCCGTTCTCGTCCACCACAGGGTCACCGCCGGAACACCGATGATCTTGCTCAGCGCACCGGCCGTGGAGGAGTCTCTGCTCCGCGACCCCTGGGTGGCCGAGGCCGAGGTGATGCTCCATTGGCCGAACGAGGTGACGGTGGACATCGTCGAGCGGGTTCCGGTGGCATGGACCAGGAGCGGGGATGGATGGACCAGGCGAGCGATCGACGGGGTGGCCCTGCCCTCCGCCGAGCAGCCTGACGACGAGCTGGCCCGGATCGACATGCCCGGGGTGGGGGACGACGAGGCCACCGACTCCCTCGACTTGCTCGGTGCTCTCGAGTTTCTCGCCGCTTTGGACGGAAGGCGTCACCCGGGCACGGTGGTCACCTATCACGAAGGGGAGATCTGGGCGACTGTCTCGGGCTACCAGGTGCGTCTGGGGCGGGCGGATGCCATGGCGGAAAAAGCCCTGAGTCTGGGGGCTCTGCTCGACGAGGACGTCCCCGAGGGCTCCACGCTGGTGTTGCTGGCACCGACCAACCCGGCAGTGATGACCCCACGAGCCGACGACGTCTCCGACCAGGGCTCAGACGAGACCGAGGACAGTCAGGATACCGGGGAGGGAGAAGACGATGATTCTTAAACCTCAACTAGAGGCTGAGAGTTAGGGGGTTTACTTTGCGGATGTCTAAAGGTAAACCTCTACTTCAACCTTTGCTTGTCTTCTTTGTCTGGAGGTGCCCTTGAGCAACGGAAGTGGTGGTTATCTGGCCGTGATAAAAGTGGTTGGGATCGGTGGCGGAGGAGTCAATGCCGTCAACCGCATGGTCGATCAAGGTGTCCGTGGGGTCGAGTTCATCGCCCTCAACACCGATGCCCAGGCACTCCTCATGAGTGACGCCGACGTCAAGTTGGACATCGGCCGCGAGGTGACCCGCGGCCTGGGCGCCGGTGCCAACCCCGAGATCGGCCGGGCCGCGGCCGAAGAGCACCGCGCCGAGTTGGAAGAGGTACTCAAGGGCTCCGACATGATCTTCATCACCGCTGGTGAAGGTGGGGGAACCGGCACTGGGGGTGCTCCGGTGGTGGCAGAGGTGGCGCGCGCGGTGGGTGCCCTCACCGTCGGTGTGGTCACCCGGCCGTTCGGGTTCGAGGGGCGGAGGCGGGCCGTCCACGCGGAGCAAGGCATCGACGCCCTCAAGGACGCGGTCGACACGCTCATCGTCATCCCCAACGATCGGCTCCTCGACGTCGGCGATCCTGACGCCCCGATGGCCGACACCTTCCGGCTGGCCGACGAGGTGCTGATGAGCGGTGTCACCGGCATTACCGACCTCATCACCACCCCAGGGCTGATCAACGTCGACTTCGCCGACGTCCGCACGATCATGGCCGACGCCGGCTCCGCGGTGATGGGCATCGGCAGGGCCACCGGTGAGAACCGGGCCCGGCAGGCGGCGGAGCGTGCGATCGCCTCCCCGATGCTGGAAGCCTCGATGGACGGAGCGAAGGGTGTGCTGCTCAGCGTCTCCGGCCCCAATTCGATGACCCTGCACGAGGCGACCGAGGCGGCCCGGGTGGTCTCGGACCACGCCGACAGCGAAGCCGACATCATCTTCGGCGCGATCATCGACGACGACCTCGGTGAGGAGATGAAAGTCACGGTGATCGCAGCCGGGTTCGAGGGTCGGAGACGTCCCACCCGGTCTCCGGCCCGCACGGCCGAAGATCTGGAGTCGACCCGGTCCGGTGAGGACGCCCTCGACATCCCGAGTTTCGTACAGGGATGATCCAACCCCCCGGCTGGGACGGGGTGGCATTCAGCGAAGGGCCCGATGGCGACCTGCGCAACGATCAGGATGCCCGGAGAGTGGCGGCCGGCGCTCTCGAACTGAGCCCTGACTGGGCCGAGGTGCGACAGATGCACCGAGGAGATGTCGTGGAGGCGAGCTCACCGGGGGATGCCGGGGAGGCCGACGCCCTCTGGACCAGGGAGCCTGGCCTGCCTCTGGCGATCTTCACCGCCGACTGTTTCGGTGTGGTGCTCTCCGCCCCCGAGGCGGTAGGGGTCGCCCATGTCGGCTGGCGGGGCGCCCGCGTCGGGCTGGTGGCGCGTTTGCGCCAGGAGATGACGGCGAAGGGCCATGAACCGCGGCGGGCCGCGATCGGCCCGGGGATCGGCCCGTGCTGTTTCGAGGTGGGCCCGGAGGTGTCCGGGGAGTTCCCGGGTCGGGTGGTGGCCAGCACCACCTGGGGGACGAACTCGGTCGATCTTCCCGCGGTCATCGGGGCGCAGCTCACCGGATTGGATACCTGGACCCTCGGCGCCTGCACCCGCCACGAGCCAGGGTGGTTCAGCCACCGGGCCGACGGCACCAAGCAGCGTCTCGCCACCATAGGGTGGCTGCCGTGAGCTATCGGGAGGTGATGGACCGCGTCGCCACCGCCGCCGAGCGAGCCGGACGCTCGCCCGACGACATAACCGTGGTCGCCGTCTCCAAGACGATGAGCCGCGACGACATCATGGCGGTCTACGACCAGGGCCACCGGGACTTTGGAGAGAACCGGGCCGGGGAGCTCGCCGAGAAGGCGCCTGCACTGCCCGGGGACATCCGCTGGCATTTCGTCGGCGCGCTCCAATCGAACAAGGCGCGCATGGTCAGGGGAGTCACCCATCTCCTCCATTCCATGGACCGCCGATCGCTGGGCGAGGCGTGGATGAAAGGCCACGGCCTTCCGCCGCCGGTGCTGGCCCAGGTGAACGTGGGTGACGAATCGCAGAAGTCGGGGGTTTCCATCGAGGAGCTTCCCGGGGCGATCGCATGGATGGTCGGGATGGGCCTCGACGTGCGCGGCCTGATGGCGATCCCGCCCCTGCCCGACCGGCCCGACGACAGCCGTGTCCACTTCCAGACGCTCCGCGACCTCAGAGACCAGGTGGGCGTAGAGCATCCTTCGGTGGCCGAGCTCTCCATGGGGATGACCGACGACTTCGAAGTCGCCATCGACGAAGGTGCTTCGATGATACGGGTGGGACGGGCTATCTTTGGTCCTCGCAAACCAACCGGAGCGTGAATGTCCTCACTGTTCTCGAAAGCACTCGTGTACCTCGGGCTGGTGGATGAGGATCAAATCGAGGCCGAGGCGGCCGAGTATTCCAACCACCAGACCAGCTACCCGGAGCCGACCGCCCAGCCTCGGGCAGTGGAGGCGATGCCGGAGAGCCGCAGGGTGGAGCCTCCCCCCACCGCCAGGGCCGCCAACCGTCCTCAGAGCAGGGTGGAGCCGCCCGGTCTCGGGGGGACCGGCCGCCGGGTCGAACCACCCCCGACGTCGCAGATGGTGCGGCCGGTGGAGATCCAATCCGACATCCTCGTGGTCGAGGAGTTCTCCGATGCGAGAGCTCTCGCCGACCGCGTTCGGGACCGGGTGCCTGTGGTGCTCGACATGCGTGGCACCGATCCCGACCTGGTGCGTCGGGTCGTCGACTTCTCCTCGGGCCTCATCTACGCCCTGGACGGCTCGATGCGTCGGGTGGGCGACGGACTGGTGCTGGTGCTCCCGCCCCGGGTCACACTCAGCCGCGACGAGAAGCGGCGTCTGGCCACCCTGGGCGCCTATCAGCTCGACGACATCGACTGACAGTGCGCGACGCGATCGTCACCATCCTGGAGCTCTACTTCTACGCGGTCTTCGCCTGGGTGATTCTCTCCTGGATCCGGGTCTCGTCGGCTCACCCCCTAGGTCGGGTCCAACACTTCCTCGACCGCATCATCTACCCGTTGATACTCCCCATCAGGAGGGTGATCCCCCCGATCAGGCTGGGCGGCGGGGCGCTCGACCTCTCGCCTATCGTGCTCCTGGTGGCGATCAGGATCTTGATCGGCATCGTCCGCTGATCCTTGGTGCCAGCCCGCGGTTTTCTTATCCTGCCCGACGAACTCGAGAGGTGCATCGATGCTGACTTCAGCAGACGTTGAACAGAAGACATTCTCCACCGCACTGCGTGGCTACGACCTCGACGAAGTCGACGACTTCCTCGACGAGATCGTGGCGACCATCAGGGAGTTGAACGAGCAGCTCGACGAGGCCCGGGCCGCGGCCCGGGCGGCGACGACTGCCGCTCCCCAACCGGAGCCGCCGGCAGCCGTCGAGCCCGAAGCCGCCCAGCCGGAGTCTGCCGTCGACGAAGCCCGGGCCGGGATCGACGAGAGTGCCATCGGGCGGGCCCTGGTCGCGGCGCAGACCGCGGCCGACCGTCTCGTCGAGGAGGCCGAGTCGGAGGCGACGCGCATGCTCGACGAGGCCAGGAGCGCGGCCGACTCCTGGAGCGAAGAGCGTGAGGCCAAGAGACGCGAGGCCGAGGCCGAGATCTCCGCCCTGACCGCTCGGGTGGCGGCGGTGCGGTCCGAGCTGGCGGTGCTGGCGGGGGAGGTGTCTGAGAAACTCGACGACATGGAGGCGGTAATCGAGAGGTCGGGCCAGGAGCCGACCGCCGAGGCTCGAGTCATCGAAGCCGAGGTCGGCGATTCGGAGGATTCGGATGACTGGGTGGACTCCGTCGACTCGGCGGACTCGTTCGACTCTCCCGACGACCAGGGCGGCGATCATCTCGACGAGATCCTCACCGGTGTGGCCACCGATCTCCAACTGCACTCCGACGACGACTCCACAGACGGGGACGACGACTACCCGGAACCGTCTGACGAAGACGAATAGGGCTTTGCCGCGCGGGCGGTTCCCGGGAGAACGTCGGTTGCCCTCAGACCGCGGGGGCTCGCTCGGGCCCGAACAGGAAGTGGTCGAGGACGAAGAACTTCACCAGCCAGACCATGCCGAATGCGGTCAGATTGGCCAGGTTCACGACCACCGGTGAGGCGGCCCAGTGGGTGTCCACATACCAGACGGCCGTCGTGGAGGCTACGAACCCGACCAGGGCGAGAGTCCAGAACGGGACGAGCTCTCCGAGGACCCGGTTCCGGCCCCGTTTCTCCCAAACCCAGTAGCGGCTGAGCAGATAGGCGGGGACGGCCCCCAGGCACACCGAGACGACATTGGCCCGCACCGCCGGCCATCCCAGAAGGACCTGGGCTCCGTAGAGCATTGCCTGGCCGGCCAACACGTTGAAGGCACTCACCGCGGCGAAGCGAAACAGCTTGCGGCCGTGGCTGTCACGCAATCTCGCCGTCACCTCGAAGAAAGTCGCTGACACGTGGGGTGATATCGGCAGCCGGGCCGCGAAACCGAAGCGGGTGTCAGAGAGCTTGGTCGTCCCGAATCATCACCGGGCTCTGGACCCCGTCATCGATCTCGATGGAGGTGGCCAGGACCTCGGCGGCGATCCAATCGCGGTACGACTCGACCAGATCGGCGTGCGCGGCGGGGAGACGCAGCTGCACCCGGTCGGTCAATGCCAACTGCTTCTGTTTCCGTTGCTCGTTCAAGGCCCTGATCATCTCGAGGGCCCGACCTTCGAGGATCAACTCATCGTCGAGGGTCGGATCGATCGCCACGCTGACATTGCCGTCATGGGCCACCACCCAACCTTCGAGCACGACTCGCTCGGTGCGCTGCACCTCGTCGGCACTCAGCGTCTCGCCGGCGACGAGAACCCCGCCGTCGTCGAGGTCCTCGTAGTCGCCGACGGCCAGGGCCGCGGCGACATCCTTGATCTTGGGCCCAAGTCGGGGCCCGGCGATCGGGAAATTCGGCTTCACCGTGACCTCGACGGTGGTCTCCTGGTCGAAGCTGACCTTCTTGACCCTCAGCTCCTCCTCGATCTGCGCGGCGTGGGCGCTGGCCTGGTCGGCCCCGTGCACCACCACCCGGCGGATCGGTTGGCGAAGCTTGATGTTGGCCTCCATACGCGCCCGCCGACCCGCCTCCACCACCCGACGCACCGTGGCCATCTCGGCGAGGAGGTCCTCGTCGATGGGCCCGGGCGCCCGGGGCCATCCCGCCAGATGCACCGACTCTGGGGCGTCTTTGCAGGCACCCGCCACCAGATTCGACCACAGGTGCTCTGCCAGGAAGGGCATCACCGGGGAGATGATCCGCAACGCGGTCACGACCCCGACCCAGAGGGTCCGGAAAGCAGGCTCGTCGAACTCGTAGAACCGTCTCCGGCTGCGACGGATGTACCAGTTGGAGAGGTCGTCGAGATAGGCCTCGAACGACTCGATCACCTCGTCGGTCCGGAGACGGTCGTAGCCGCCGGCGGCGTCCTCGATCGCCTGGCCGGCCCGGGCGAGCAGCCACCGGTCTGTGGTGGTGAGGCCGAGGTCGCCAAGCCCACCGTGGAGGTCGGAATAGGTGGGCACGAACCCCTCGATGTTCCCGTAGTCGATGAGGAACCGGGCGGAGTTCCAGAGGGTGAGGAGCCGGCGGCGGACCTCGTGCGCGCCCTCATATCCGAACAGGAGGTTGCGGTCGGGCGGGTGCCCGCAGTAGAGCCAGCGCATCACGTCGGCGCCCATGCGCTCGAACGCCTCTTCGGCGCTGATCAGGTTTCCCCATGAGCCGTGCATCTCCCGCCCGTCCTCGGCGAGCATCTTCTCGTAGCCGAGCACGGTGCGGAACGGAGCCTGCCCCACCAGCGCCACCGACATGAAGAGCTGGGAGTAGAACCAGAGGCGAACCTGCTCTCTCATCTCGGAGACCCAATCGGCGGGGAACCACTTCTCCCAGTAGGCGTGGTCGGGGAGGTCGGCGTTGGTGAGACCCCGGGCCGCTCCGGTGGCGTTGCCCTGCGGGACCCACTCCGGGTTCTGCCAGCCGAGCGTGGAGAAGGGGACGATCCCGGCGTCGAGCCACACGTCTCCCACCTCTTCGATGCGGGTCAGGTCCTGACGTCCACAGTGGTCACAGCGGATGGTGACCCGATCGATCCAGGGGCGGCGCAGCTCCTCGAGCTGGTCCATCCCCACCGTGGCCTTCTCCTCCAGCTCGGCACGTGAGCCGATCACGGTCACCTCACCGCACTCGCAGGGGTAGAAGGGGAGCGGGAGCCCGTAATAGCGACGACGGGAGATGTTCCAGTCACCCATGTTGTTGAGCCAGTCGTCCATCAGCTTGCCCATGTACGCCGGGGTCCATTTCACCGTGGTGTTGGCGTCCTTGAGCGGCTGGCGGATCTCGTCGACGGCGATGTACCAGTCGTCGGCGACGCGGAAGATGAGAGGGGTGTCGCAGCGCCAGCAATGGGGGTAGGAGTGGACGTACTCGCCGGCCTCCACGAGGAGGCCCTTATCGTCGAGAGCGTCGATGATGGGCTGTTTGGCCTCGGCGGTCGACATCCCCGCCAGCCAGCCGTAGTCGGGGTAGAAGCGACCGGCACCATCGACCGGGACGAGCACGGGGAGGTCGTGGAGCGGGGCCAGCTCGAAGTCCTCCGAGCCAGCACCGGGCGCGATGTGCACCACGCCGGTGCCCTGCTCCAGGGTGACCTCGTCCCAGGGGATCACGCGGTGCTCGATCCCTGCTCCCGCTGCCAGGTCCTCGAAGGGTGCCTGATAGGCCCAACCGACCATCTCGCGCCCTGGCTTGGTCTCGACGAACTCGTCGTCGGGGTAGCGCTCGACCGCCACCCAGTCGCCGTTGGGGCGCCGACCGTATGTGTACTCCGGGTGGACTGCTGCGGACACGTTGGCGGGGATGGTCCATGGGGTCGTGGTCCAGATGACCACCGCCTCGCCGGGACGCTCGGTCAGCGGGAAGCGCACCGAGAGCGAGGGGTCGGTCTTCTCCTGGTAGACCCCCGACTGGCCGGTGATCTCATGCTGTGAGATCGAAGTCCCGCAACGGGGGCACCACTCGGTGGAGCGATGCCCGAGATAGAGCCAGCCGCGCTCGTTCAGAGTGGCCAGGAAACGCCAGATGTAGTCGATGTTGTTGTCGGAGAAGGTCAGGTAGTCGTTGTCCCAGTCCATCCACATGCCGAGACGCTGTGATCCACGCCGCAACTCCTCGACCGACCAGGCGACCTTGTCCCGGCACCTCCGGGCGAACTCCTCGAGGCCGAACTCCTCGATCTCCTTCTTCGAGTCGAGACCCAGCTCCTGCTCGACGCCGACCTCGATCCACAGACCCTGACAGTCGAAACCGTTCTGATAGCGGAGGTCCTTGCCGATGGCGGCTTGGTACCTCTGGATGACGTCTTTGAGGGTGCGCCCCCACGCGGTGTGCACCCCAAGGGTCTTGTTGGCGGTGACCGGGCCGTCGATGAAGCTGAACGGCTCCGCCCCCGAGTTCTTGGAGCGGACCTTCTCGAAGGTCCCGTTCTCGTCCCACCACTCGAGGATCCGTCGCTCCAGGGCGTCGTGGTCCGGCTGGTTGTCGAGTGGTGTGAACACCGTCTCGTTGGTGGTCATAGAGACCGGCAGGGTAACGGTCCCACCTGGTCAACTGTGATCGACGACCCGGTTAGCTTGACCACGATGCCCGAAGACGTCCTCACCGCGACCGATGACGGCGTAGCCATTTCGGTTTGGGTCGTTCCCGCCTCTTCCAGGTCGCGCATCGACGGCCGCCATGGCGCCCGGCTCAAGGTGAGGGTCACTGCGCCACCCGAGGGTGGCAAGGCGACTCGTGAGGTGGCGAGGCTCCTCCATGACGTGCTCGGGTCGGATGTGACCTTGAAATCGGGAATGCGCAGCCGGTCCAAGGTGTTTTTCGTCCGCAAGACCGATGTCGACACAGTGCGCAGGAAACTCGACCTGTGACTCCGGTCGTTGGTAGGGTCTCCCGCCTTCGTGAGGTGTTGAAGTGGCTAGAAAACTCGCCAAGTCCACCCTCGAGCGCTTCAAGAAGAAGCTCGAGGAGGAAAGAGAGCGGCTGGAAGAGCAGATCGCGGATTACCAACGCGATCTCGAGGAGGCGCGTCTCACCGAGAGCTCGTCCGACCGCAGCCCCGACCCGGGCAACGCAGAAGCCAGCTCGATGAAGCTCGAGTATGCCAAGGAGCTGTCCATCGAACAGAACACCCTGGACCTGCTGAGCAAGGCCAATCGGGCCCTGGAACGGATCGACGCCGGGACATACGGGATATGCGAGTCGTGCGGGAAGGCGATACCCGTGGAGCGGCTGGAAGTGCTTCCGTACTCGACGCTGTGCGTCGAGTGCGCCTCCCGCATCTCTTGATCAAGCGCTACCTGATCGCGCTCGGAGTGGGCGCAGTGGTCCTGGCGGGCGACCTCCTCACCAAGCGTCTCGCTGCCGTCGAGTTCGCCGGAAATCCGGTCGAGGTGATTCCCGGATTCTTCGGTTTCACCTACGTGGAGAACTTCGGGAGCGCGTTCGGGTTCTTCCAGGACGGGGGAACGGTGGTGGCGATCGCAGCCATGCTGGTCACTGTGATCGTGCTCGGTGCCATCGCCATCGAGCGCCCCGTGTTCGAGACCGTGATCCTCGGCCTGGTCCTGGGGGGTGCCATCGGCAATCTGGTCGACCGCTTCGCCCGAGGTGACGGTCTACTCGACGGGGGAGTGATCGACTGGATCGAGCTCTGGTTCATCCCCACCTTCAATCTCGCCGACGCCTCGGTCACCGTGGCGGTAGGCCTGCTACTCCTCAGGTCGTGGCAGACCAGATAGACCTCCAGGTCCCGGCGTCGCTCGACGGGGCGCGAGTGGACAAGGCGCTGGCCGAGCTCCTCGACGTGAGCAGAGCCAAGGCGTCGCTCATGCTGCAGGGAGAGGTCGAGGTGGACGGGATCCCGGCACGGCGGTCCGATCGCGTCCGGGCCGGTCAGGTCATCCGCTGCACCCGCCCGGACAGTGATCTCAAGCTCGAGGCGGAAGAGGTCGCTTTCGAGCTGCTCCACGAAGACGAAGACGTGATCGTGGTCGACAAGCCGGCCGGGGTGGTGGTGCATCCGGGGAGCGGGCAGACGTCGGGGACGCTCGCCGGCGGTCTGCTCTTCCGTTTCCCCGAACTCGAGGGGGTGGGGGCCGAGGACCGCTGGGGGCTGGTTCACCGGCTCGACAAGGACACTTCGGGGGCTGTGCTCGTGGCACGGAACCAGCCCGCGCACCAGACCCTCACCTCCGATCTGAGGCTGCGCCGGGTCGACAGGACCTACACCGCGCTGGTCGAGGGCCGCCTCGGCGCCCCGACCGGCACCGTCGACGCCCCGGTGGGCCGGGACCCGGCCCAGCCGACCCGGCGCGCCGTGATCCATGGGGGCAAGCCGGCGCAGACACACTACGAAGTGGTCAGGTACTTCGAGGATTCGGACGTCTCACTCCTCGAGGTCACCCTCGAGACCGGACGCACCCATCAGATCCGGGTTCACCTGGCGGCGATCGACCATCCCGTGGTCGGTGACCGCGTCTACGGCGCCCTCCGCAACGACATCGGCGCTCCCCGAACCTTTCTCCACGCCTCACGTCTCCGGTTCACCCACCCGAGGACCGGGGAGCGCATGGAGGTAGAGGCCCCGCTCCCATCCGACCTGCTCGCTGTCCTCGAACGGCTGTCCTGATGCCTAATACCTGCTACCTAGTACTTTCGAAATCGTGACCCAGGACCACACGACGGCGGCTCCGACCTGTTACCGACACCCCGACCGTCACACCCTGCTCCGCTGCAGTCGTTGCGAGCGGCCCATCTGTGCGTCCTGTTCCATCGACGCCTCGGTGGGCCAACGCTGCCCCGAGTGTGTACGTGAGGAGGGGACGCAGAAGGTGATCCCGAAGGAGCGGATCGTGTCCCCGACTGGAGGGGCACCGGCCACCAAGACCTTCATCGGCATCGCCGTCGGGTTCTACCTGCTGACCATGATCGGGTTGCGCGAGCCCCTGTTCCAGATGTTCGCCCAGGCCAACTTTCTCGTCGCCGAAGGCGAGTGGTGGCGCATCTTCAGCCCGGTCCTCCTCCACGCCGCCGGATTCACCCACATCCTGTTCAACATGTGGGCTCTCTGGGTGCTGGGGCCGCAGATCGAGCGGGGTGTCGGCACCTGGCCCTTCGTCGGGGTCTACCTCGCCTCTGCCGGGGTGGGGGGCGCCTTCGTCTACGTCATGGGCAGCCCCGGAGACGTGGCCGTCGGGGCATCGGGAGCGATATTCGGGTTGTTCGGAATCTGGTTGAACTGGGCGGTGCGGCGACGCAACACGGCGCAGGGACGGTTCCTGCTGCGTCAGATCGGATTCCTCCTCCTCCTCAATGCCGCGCTCCCCTTCATCATCCGCAACATCGCCTGGGAGGCGCATCTCGGGGGTTTGATCGCCGGTTTCGTCATCGGGGAGCTGTGGGCCAGGGCCCGCAACGAGTCGGCGCGGATCGCCGTCACCGCGGCGATCGCTGGTCTCGCCATCGTCGCCGTGCTGGTGCTCCCATGATGGGCGGGCGACTGCAATATGGGCGGCCGACTTCGACCGTTTGGATCCCGGGTGGTGAGGTGTTGTTGGGCCAAGGGGGCCAACCTCAGCGCTGTTGTGTGAAGGGCACGATCGTCGGTCGAACAGACGCCGGTCGGCCGCCGGCTACCGCGCTCGCCTGGGGTAGACAAACGTGGCAAGGGCAATTTTCCCGGCCTCCCGAGCCCGCTTGACTCGGGTGCTACATTCGAAGAACTACATGCTTGTAAGTCCAAGCTTGAGCTGAAGTGTCGTTCTCACATCTCCATCTCCACACCGAGTACTCCCTCCTAGACGGTGCGGCGAGGATCAGCGACGTCGTCGCCGCCGCGGCTCGCATGGGCCAGCCCGCCATCGGGATCACAGACCACGGCAACCTCTACGGAGTCGTCGACTTCGTCAAGGCAGCCAAAGAGCATGGCATCAAGCCGGTCATCGGCATCGAGGCCTACTTCACCGACGGTTCCAGGTTCGACCGCCCGCCGGCCGACCAGAACAAGCGCTATCACATGCTGCTCTATGCCGAGAACGAGATCGGGTATCGGAATCTGCTCCAGCTCTCGTCGAAGTCGTTCCTCGAGGGCTACTACTACAAGCCACGCATGGACCTCGACCTGTTGGCCAGCCACGCCGAGGGGATCATCGCCACCTCCGGCTGTCTCGGCGGGCTGGTCCCCCAGCTCCTCGGACCCGATGCCGTCTCCGAGGAGGGGAACAGAGGCACCGTCCGCGACTTCGAGGCCGCCGTGGCGGCGGCGGGGAGATTCCAGGACATCTTCGGGAAGGACAACTTCTTCATCGAGGTCCAGGACCACGGTCTCGAGGCGCAACGCCGGATCATGGATGACCTCCTCGACATATCCAAGAGGATCGGTGCCCCCCTGCTCGCCACCAATGACGCCCACTACACCCGCCAGGACGAGCACGACGCCCACGACGCCCTCCTCTGCATCCAGACCGGGTCGTTACGCAACGAGCCGGGGCGTCTCCGGTTCGAGGGGTCGGAGCACTATCTCAAGTCTGGCGAGCAGATGCGGAGCATCTTTCCCGAAGATCGGTTCCCCGGTGCTTGTGACAACACCCTGGGGATCGCCGACCGCGCCGATGTCGACCTCGAGTTCGGCAAGATCCTCCTACCCCAGTTCCCGGTCCCCGAGGGCGAGACCGAGGTCACCTATCTGCGCAAGCGGGTGGAGCAGGGAACCCGGGAGAGATATGGGAGCGACCCGAGCGGTGAGGTCTGGGAGCGGGTCGAGCACGAGCTGAAGATCATCGAGGAGATGGGCTTCCCCGCCTACTTCCTCATCGTCTGGGATCTCATCCGCCATGCCAGGGAGAACGGGATCCGGGTCGGGCCGGGACGAGGCTCCGCGGCCGGGTCGATCGTGTCCTACGTGCTCCGCATCACCGACATCGATCCCCTTCGCTACGGGCTCATCTTCGAGCGCTTCCTCAACCCCGGCCGCAAGTCGATGCCCGACATCGACATGGACTTCGACGAGCGTTACCGCGGCGAGATGATCCGATACGCAGCCGAGAAGTACGGGCACGACCGGGTCGCCCAGATCATCACCTTCTCCACCATCAAGGGGAAGCAGGCGATCCGCGACTCCGCCCGGGTCCTCGGCCACCCCTACTCGCTCGGCGATCGGGTGGCCAAGGCCATGCCACCGTCGATCCTGGGAAAGGATCCCACCCTCGACCAGGTGCTCGACCCGCCCGAATCCTCGGCTCCCTCCGACGTCAAGGACTGGTACGCCAACGCCCAGGGTCTGCGAGAGATGTACGAGTCCGACCCGGGGGTCAAAGAGGTGGTCGACGTCGCCAAGGGCCTCGAGGGTCTTCGGCGCCAGGACTCGATCCATGCCGCCGCGGTGGTGATCGCGCCCGAGCCGCTGACCAACATCGTCCCCGTCCAGCGCAAAGGAGACGGCGCCGAGACGGTCACCCAGTTCGAGATGCACGGCGTGGAGGATCTCGGTCTCCTCAAGATGGACTTCCTGGGCTTGCGCAACCTCTCCATCATCGAGCGTTGTCTCGAGCTGTTGGAGAAGAGCACCGGCGAGCGGATCGACATCGACAACATCCCCCTCGACGACCTGAAGACCTTCGAGCTCCTCCAGACGGGCAACACCATCGGGGTGTTCCAGATGGAGGGCACTGCCATGCGTGCCCTCATTCGCTCGTTGAAGCCGGACAGCTTCGACGACGTCATCGCCCTGGTGGCCCTGTACCGCCCCGGCCCGATGGGCGCCAACATGCACAACCTCTACGCCGACCGCAAGAACGGTCGGGCCCCCGTCGAGGAGCTGCACCCGGCAGTCACCGAGAGCCTCAGCGACACCTATCAGATCATGGTGTACCAGGAGCAGGTGATGGAGGTGGCTCAGGACCTCGCCGGCTACTCGATGGCCGATGCCGACAACCTGCGCCGGGCCATGGGCAAGAAGATCAAGCAGGTGATGGAGGCCGAGGAGGAGAGGTTCGTCGCCGGCTGCATCGAGCAGGGGCACACCGAGGAGACCGGGCGGGAGATGTTCCGTCTGATCGGCCACTTCGCCGGGTATGGCTTCAACAAGTCCCATAGCGCCGGATATGGCCTGGTCGCCTATCAGACCGCCTACCTGAAGGCCCACTATCCGGCCGAGTACCTGGCCTCGCTGCTCACCGCCACCAAGCGAGACAAGGACCGGACCGCGGTCTACCTCAACGAATGCCGTCAGATGGGCATCGAGGTCCTCGTCCCCGACGTGAACGAGTCGGAGTCCGACTTCACCGTGCTCGACGGTCGGATCAGGTTCGGGCTATCGGCGGTGCGCAACGTCGGCGAGGGCGTGGTGGAGAAGATCGCCGAGGCGCGCGCCGACGGTCCCTTCGAGTCGTTCCTCGACTTCGTCAACCGGGTCGACGTGTCGGCGCTCAACAAGCGAACCGTGGAGTCTCTGATCAAGGCCGGGGCCTTCGACGCCCTCGGTCACAGCCGCAAGGGACTCACCCTCATGCACGAGCTGATCCTCGACACCACTCTGGAGAGGCGGCGAAACGAGGAGATGGGCCAATACTCCCTCTTCGCCGGCGAGTCCACCGAGGCCTCCGACGAAGACTTCGAGGTCACCGATCCGGAATGGCCGCAGAAGATCAAGCTCTCCTTCGAGAAGGAGATGCTGGGTCTGTATGTGTCGGACCACCCCCTGTTGTCGGTGGGCCCGTCACTGGCCGCCGCCACCACCGCCACCATCTCCGAGCTCGAAGAGCTCAACGACCGCTCCTCTGTGGTCGTGGGCGGGATAGTCGGTGCGATCACCAGGCGCTGGACCCGCAACGGCGACCCGATGCTCTTCTTCCAGCTCGAGGATCTCGAGGGATCGGTCGAAGTCATCGTCTTCCCCAAGACGGTCCACGACTTCGGGCCTCTGATCGTCGAGGACGCCATCGTGGTGGTGTCGGGGCATCTCGATCATCGAGGGGACGACGTCAAGGTGGTGACCCGCGAGATCAAGGAGCTGTTCGTCCGCGATGACTCGACCGTCCGACTGTCGGTGGCAGCGCAGCGGCTGACCCCCGAGGTCGTGTCGAGTCTCAAGTCCATACTCAAGAACCACCCTGGCTCGGCGACGGTGCTATTGAGCCTGGCAGACAACGGTGACACCAAGACCCTCAAGCTGGGGGACGATCACAAGGTCGAGCCCCGCTCCGCCCTCTTCGCCGAGCTCAAAGAGCTCCTCGGCCCCCGCGCCATCCTCTAAACCCGTTTTCGCGCATCGAGTGCGCTGCAAACGCGCCATCTGATGCGCGAAAACCGGATCAGCGGCCCAGGGTCGATCGGGTGAGACGGGCCAGTGTCGAGGTCCTGCCGTGACGGCGCCCCAGCATGTATCCGATGCCCGCTGCGGTCGCGGTCATGGTGGCGACTCCGCTCACCGCCATCGCACGCTTGGTCTTGCGGGCGAAGATGACCACCGGCCAGCCCCGGTCGTGGGCGATGGACGCCAATTCCGAGTCGGGGTTGACGGCCACCGGGTGACCCACCAACTCCATCATCGGAAGGTCCGAGATCGAGTCGGAGTAGGCGTAGCTGAGCGCCAGGTCATAGCCCCAGTCCGAGGCCAGCTTCTCGATCGCCTCTGCCTTGCCCGGCCCGTAGATGAAGGGGCCGCCGAGACGTCCGGTGAACCGGCCGTCGACCACTTCGCCTTCGGTGCCGATCGCTCCGGTCATGCCGAGAGAGGTCGCCAGGGGCTCGACGATCGCGTGCGGGCTGGCCGAGACGATCCAGGTGTCCCGGCCCGCCTCGTGATGCATTGCCACCAGCTTGCGCGACTCAGGGCGGACCCGCGTGGCCAGCTTGGGGAGGATTGCCTGTCCGATCTGGTCGAGATCAGAGACCGACGCCCCCTCGACACGGGCGAGGAACTCGCCCCGGATATCGACGGATGCTCCGTCGCCCTTGTCCCCGGCGATGAGGAAGCTGAGGGCGGCGATCGTCCACTTGAGGATGTCACCGCGGGTAGCCAGGCCCTGGCGCCAGGCCTCCACACCAAAGGGGAAGGCGGACGCTCCTGAGATCAGGGTGCGGTCGAGATCGAAGAATGCGGCTGAGTTCGCCATGCCCTCAGCCTATTTGGCATCCGTGCTCAAGGAAGCAGGTCGTCCCAGGGGAGACCGTCGGATTCAGCCAGGAGTGCAGCCAGCCCTTCCAGGTCGTTGGGAGGATCCGGGCGCCAGGGCACCGTGGCGACACGCGCCCCGTATCGGGCCGAGAACTCCTCGCGGGCGTCGGCCTGTCGTAACGTCTCCGCGCTCCACTGTTCCGCCAGCCGGGCCAACTCCGCGGGTAGATCCGGGTCCGGTCTCACTGCCGCCCACTCGGCGGGGAGGGCGCGGTTGAACACCACTGCGGCGGGGATCGAGGCAAGGTCGGGGAGCTGACGATAGAACCGCACCGCCTCGGCCACCGGGGCCGGGTCGGCCGTGGTGACGACGAGCGTCGACGCGGCGCGGAGTACCTTTTCGATCTCCCTGCCCCGACGAGCCACCCCGTCGTAGGTGGTGCGCAGGTCGAGTAGGAACTCGGAGACCCGCTGCAGCAGATCGGAGCCGAGGATGGTGTCGGCGATCCGCAGCATCGGGCGGGCAGCCCGGTCGTAGAAGAACCTCCGGCCCGGCAGGGGGCCACCGGTGATCCAGCGGAGGAGACGCCCCCCGACCAGATCGGCCATCTGCGCCGGCGCGGTGAAGAAGTCGATCCCGCCTCCCGACGGTGGGGTGTCCACCACCACCAGGTCCCAGGCCCGGGCCTGGACGAAAGTGGCCGCCTGGTCGGCGGCGGCATACGACTGTGACGCGGGGAAGTGCTCCGACGCCGCCCTGAAGAACTCGTTGTCGGCGAGCCGGGTGGCCACGCCCGGGTCGGCATGTCTCATCGCCACCGCCCGCCACGAGGCTTCCGAGTCGAGCATCGCCGCCCACAGGTTCTCTTCCTCGCCGTGAGGCTGGGGCTCGTCCCCGAGTTCCTCAACCCCCAGCGTCGAGGCCAATCGCCGGGCGGGGTCCACGGTCACCACCAGCGTCCGCACTCCCTCGCGGGAAGCCTTCACCGCCAGGGCCGCGGAGAAGGTGGTCTTGCCCACCCCGCCGGCACCGGTGACCAGCACGATCCGGGTCATGCGAGGGCCTCGAGGTCGTCGCTGATGTGGGCGGCCACCTCCCCGGGCGTGAACAGCCCGAACAGGTAAGGGACGGTCAAGTCGGGGGGCAGCGCCTGCAGCCACTTGCGCTGCTCGACCACCAGCGACCGGTGCAGGGTGATCATGTCGCCGATGGGGCCGGTGGGGGAGCTGGTGGAGCCGACCTCCTCGAGGACCCGGTTCGTGACCACCAGCGGCTCGGTCACCACTCCGGTCTGTCTCACCCAATCGATGGTCTCGAGGGTCTCCACGGTGGGCAGCTCCTCGGCGAGCGTCACCAGCAGGAGCCGGGTCGAGGCCGGGTCGCCGAGGGTCTCGGCCATCCAGCCGGCCTGAGCCCGGATGCGCCCGGTGGCGACCAGCTCCGATATGGAGGTGGGGGCGCGCAGATAACTGGCGATCTGACCTGTGGGCGGGGCGTCGACCACCACCATGTCCCACCGATCCTCACGCACCTCCCAGAGGATCTTGCCGATGGTGACGATCTCCCGCACCGCCGGGGCCGCGGTGGCGAGGGCGTCGAAGGCGCGGGCTACGGCGCCGAAACGGCCCATGCCGGGGAGACGCAGCTGCAGGGAGAGGTACTCGAGGAGGGCGTCGGAACGCACCATCTGCATGGCGTGGAGCCCCGGTCTCACCTCGCGCGGCTCGAAGGCGAGCGGCCCGGTCCCGAAGTGGGAGGACAAGCCTCCGCCACCGGACTCCATCTCGACGGCGAGGATGCGGAGGCCGTGGCGTTGACCCATCAAGGCGAGACCGGAAGCGACCGCGGACTTGCCCACCCCACCCTTGCCGGACACGATCACCAGACGCTTGTCGAGCATCCGGTTCGATCCTCAGCCGCTCCTCTGGAGCGGGATCTTCAACACCAGGTGGTCGTCGTCGATCTCCCAGGAGGCGCTGGCCACCAGGGCATAGTCGGTGTAGTCGGTCTCCGCCTGATCGATGAACTTCTTCCGCTCCTCTCCGGCAACCGGGGGCAGCGGCCGATCACGCACCGCTTTGGCTCGCTGGGCATACCGCTCCAACATGGCGTCAACGTCGAACTTGGCCATGGGAGGCACCATAACCCCGGAGCGGGAAAAGAACGCGTGGGAGAGACACCGGCGGGGAGGGCACGGCCGGTACGATGGCCCGGTGCGGCAGTACCACGAACTCCTCGACCGGGTGCTGGACGAAGGGGTGGAGAAGGCGGACCGGACGGGGACCGGGACCCTCTCCGTTTTCGGGCACCAAATGCGTTTCGACCTCTCTGCCGGCTTCCCGGTCGTCACCACGAAGAAGGTCCATCTCCGCTCGGTCATCGCAGAGCTGTTCTGGTTCCTGCGTGGCTCCACCAACGTGGGCTGGCTCCAAGAGCGCGGGGTCACCATCTGGGACGAATGGGCCGACGAGCACGGCGACCTCGGGCCGATCTACGGCTATCAGTGGCGCTCGTGGCCGACACCGGACGGCGGCCATGTCGACCAGATCGAGAGGGTGGTGGCCTCGATCAAGGAGAGGCCCGACTCCCGCCGTCACATCGTGAGCGCCTGGAACGTGGCCGACGTCGAGGATATGGCACTCCCGCCCTGCCACACGCTGTTCCAGTTCTATGTGGCGGACGGCGAGCTGAGCTGTCAGCTCTATCAGCGCTCGGCAGACATCTTCCTGGGCGTCCCGTTCAACATCGCCTCCTACGCCCTCCTCACCCACATGGTCGCACAGGTGTGCGACCTCGGGGTCGGTGACTTCGTCCACACCCTCGGCGACGCTCACCTGTACCTCAACCACATCGAGCAGGCGCGTCTCCAGCTGGAGCGTGAGCCCAAGGCGCTGCCCACGCTCCGACTCAACCCGGAACGCCGTTCGCTGGACCAGTTCGACGTCGGCGACGTCGAGGTGTTGGGCTACGACCCACATCCGGCGATACGCGCCCCCATCGCCGTCTGAGCGGGTGACATCCCGCACGGTCATCGTCGCCGCGGTGGCGCGTAACGGTGTGATCGGTGTCGACGGTGGCCTTCCCTGGCACATCCCCGAAGACCTGGCACGGTTCAAGCGAATCACCATGGGCCACGCTTTGGTGATGGGGCGAGAGACTTTCCAGTCGATCGGTCGCCCCCTGCCGGGCCGGGTGAACATCGTCCTCACCCGTCGGCCTGATTGGTCTCATGACGGGGTCGAGGTGGCCGGGTCCCTCGAGGAGGCGCTGTCGATGGTGGCGTCCTTGCGGATGGACGCCTTCATCGCCGGTGGTGCCGAGGTCTATCGGACCGCGTTGCCACGCGCCGACCGGATGGAGCTGACCGAGGTCGAAGCAGAGCCCGAAGGCGACACCTGGTTCCCGGAGTTCGACCGGTCACGATGGCGCGAGGTGGCGCGGGAGGACCATCCCGGGTTCAGCTTCGTCACCTACGACCGGGTGTGACCCGCACCCGGGTTCCGGCCCCGGTTTGCAACCGGATTGTGGGCGGTTCCTGTTTACCTTGTCTGTCGTGGCTGTCTTCTTCGTGAGGCTTGCGGTCTTCATCCTGGTGCTGGTGGCGATAGCCATCGCCACCGTCCCGATCCTGGTCCTCATCGACCTGCTCGACGGAGGCACCGGCTGGGGCCTCTGCCCTGGTGGGCTGGAGTTCTGCGACAAGCCCTTCTCCACGGGCCCTGAGATGATCATCATCCTGACTCTCGGTCTGTTCCTCACCGTGGCCGGGATCCGCCTCCTCATACGGCTGGCGCGCCGTATGCAGGACGACACCTATCAGGTCAGTCAGTGAGCCGGAGTGACCGCCTCCGCCTCGCGTGAGGCCCGATCGCGCTGCTTGGTGACCACCACGTAGATCGCGGCCACGATCAGGGCGGCCCCGAGCCAACCCCGGGAGGTGAGCCGCTCCTCGAGCACGATCCAGGCGGTGGCCACCCCGAACACCGGCTCCGCCGAAAGGACCACGGCGGCGGTGCCCGCACCGACGACCGTCTGGGACCAGATCTGGAGGAGATAGGCGCCGACGGTCACCCCGATCGCGGTCAGGGCGATCGCGCCCCACACCGAGCGGTCGGGGATCCAAGGCTCCGACTCGAAGCCCCATGAGACCAGGACGGAGAGCACCGCCGTCACCGCGAGCTGGACGGTGGCGAACGGCACCACCGGATGTTGGTGGGCGTAGCGGGCCAGGAGGACGATGTGGACGGCAAATGCGAACGCGCATCCCACGGTGAGCAGGTCGCCGGTCTCCAGTGTGAGCCCGTTGATCCCGGTCACCAGCATCAGGCCGACGAATGCGGTGACGGCCCCGACCACGACCCAAGGGCTGGGGCGTCGGCGGCTGAAGGCGGCGGCGAGGAAAGGGGTGATCACGACGTAGAGGCCGGTGATGAGGGCCGAGTTGGCGGCGGTCGTGTAGACCAGGCCGAGGGTCTGCAGGCCGTAGCCGGCGAAGAGCGCCATTCCGGCCAGGAGGCCGTGGGCCCAGAGGGTCTTGCCGCGCGGAAGCGCCAGTGCCGTCAGCAGCGCCGCCCCGATGGCGAAGCGCCAGGAGATGAAGGCGAAGGGCTCTATCGACTCCAACGCCGACTTGACCACGACGAACGTGGCGCCGAACAGGAAGGCGGCCGTGACCAGGGCGAGGACGGCACGGTTCTCTCTGGAGGCGAACACCGCCGGGAGGGTAGGGCCAGGCGATACCCTGCTCGAATGCCAGGAGAGAGAGCGGACGGGTCGACACCCAGCTCGGCGGAGCGAGGCAAGGCGCGCGCGGTCCTCAACCGGCTCGTCGAGCGTTACCCGAAGATGGGCACCGCCCTCGACTACGAGGACGCCTGGCAGCTGCTCGTCGTCACCGTGCTGTCGGCGCAGACCACGGATGAGAACGTGAACCGGGTGGCCCCACGACTGTTCGAGAGGTATCCGACCCCGTCGGATCTGGCCGAGGCCGATCCCGAGGACGTCGAGGAGATCATCTTCTCCACCGGGTTCTACCGGCAGAAGACAAAGTCGATCATCAGCCTGGCGCAGGATCTGGACGAGGTGTATCAGGGTGAGGTCCCCGGGACCATCGAGGAGTTGGTGAAGCTGAGAGGGGTTGGTCGCAAGACCGCATCCGTGGTGCTGGCCGAGGTCTGGGACGTTCCCGCGATCGCGGTCGACACCCATGTCAAGCGGGTCGCCGCCCGCCTCGGTCTCACCGAGCAGTCCGACCCGGTCAAGATCGAAGCCGACCTCAAGGCTCTCTACCCCACCGAAACCTGGTCGGGGCTCTCGATGCGGTTCATCCAGTTCGGGCGGGACGTCTGCGATGCCCGCCGGCCCGACTGCGGGGCGTGTGAGCTGTTCGGGCTGTGTGAGTGGCCGGGGCGGTACGAGGCGGCGGGGAAGAAGCGCAGGTGACATCACGGTTGGGTCGGATCGATCGGGAGATCCTCGCCCTGGCCATCCCGGCTCTGGGCGCCCTCGCCATCGACCCGCTGCTCACGCTGGCCGACACCGCCTTCGTCGCCCGTCTCGGGACGGTCGAACTGGCCGCGCTCGGAGTCGACACCGCCATCCTCGGCTTTGCTTTCTTCGCCTTCAACTTCCTCGCCTATGTGCTGACGCCGCTGGTCGCCCGGGCCCTCGGGTCGGGTCGGGTCGACGAAGCGCGTCGCTGGGTCGGCGATGCCCTGCTCCTGGCGGTCGTCCTGGGGTTGGCTGTGTCGATCTTGCTCGAGATGGCGGCTCCGCTCTTCGTCGATCTGATGGGTGCCCGAGGGGCCGTGGCCGACCCGGCGGTCAGTTATCTCCGCATCCGGGCACTGGCCACGCCGGCGGTGCTGGTGGTCACCGTCGGCCACGGTGCCTTCCGGGGGCACAAGGACACCAAGACCCCGCTCAAGGTGGCACTGGGGGTGAACGTGCTCAACTTGGTGCTCGACCCGATCCTGATCTTCGCCGCAGGTTGGGGTCTCGAGGGAGCTGCCATCGCCACCGTCATCGCCCAGTACTTCGGCGCGGTGTGGTTCCTGCGTCTCATCGTGACACGCCGGATGGCGGCCCGGCCCCAGGGGCTCCGCACCAGCCTCCCCTCCCTATTCGACCTGGGCCGTAACGGCGCCCTCCTCACGATGCGGAGCGGGTTCCTCCTCGCCGCGCTGGCGGTGGCCGCCTCGGTCGCCACCCGGCTCGGTCCAGCCGAGATCGCCGCCCATCAACTGGTTGCCCAGGTGTTCCTGCTCTCGGCGCTGTTGGCGGATTCGTTCGCCATCGCCGCCCAGGCGATGGTTGCCGACACCGCGGGACGGGGCGACCTCGATGCGTTGCACGCGCTCAACCGGAGACTGGTGCTCTGGGGTGTGGTCGCCGGTGTCATCCTCATGATCGGTGTCGGGTTGGGCAGGTTCGGCCTGGCGCTCCTGGCCAGCGAAGACGTGGTGGCCGAGCTGGCGGTCGATGCGGCGGGAGTGGTGGCCATCGCCGAGCCCGCCGCGGCGGTGCTGTTCGTCGCCGACGGCATCTACCTGGGCTTGCTGGCGTTGGGGACGATGGTGGTGTCCACCGGAGCCGGGAGCCTGGCCGCCGTCGCCCTCATGTTGTGGACACCACTGGGGGACACGGTCAACGGCATCTGGTGGGCACTGGCGGCGATGTTGGTGATCCGCGGTCTGGTGCTCCTGGCCGGCTACCGGCGGTCGGCGCTGACCGCGGTGAGGTCCTGACCCCGGGTCTCGTCGAGAGTGGCAGTGAGGGCAGCGGCGATGGCGACGCCCGCCGACAACAGATAGATCGTGTTGGAGAGCCCGAAGGTGTCGATGGTGTAGATCCCCGAGATCAGCCCCAATGCCGAGCCCACCAGACCGGCGTTGGAGGCGGCGGTGTTGGCGCTCGAGCGGAGATGGGTGGGGAACAGCTCGGCGCGATGGGCGCCGCCCGAGGGGACGAACGCGAAGGTGCCGAACGCCGACACCATCACCGCCACCACGATCACCGGCACCGACGTCGAGGTGTACAGGGTCAAGCCGCCGGCGATGGTCAACAGCAGGCTGGTGATCGAGGTGCGGCGGCGCCCCCAGGCATCCGACAGGTGACCTCCGACGAAGAAGCCGACCGCGCCGAGGGTCCCACCACCGAGCAGCACGGCGACGGTGCCTCCGGTACTCATGCCCACGTCTTCGATGAGTCGCTCGGTGGAGAAGGCCGCCCCCACGGCCCCGAAGGCGGCGGCGAGGAGGTTGATGACGATGATGGTCCAGAACCTTCGCGCCCACGGGCCCGACACCAGCTCTCTCCAGTGGCCTCCCGCCGGGTCGTCGCGGTAGACGTTGGTCTCGGGGACGTTGCGGACCAGGAAGGGGAGGAGGAGAAACCCCACAGCCACCAACAGATGTGGGACCCGCCACGCCTGGCCCCCGCCATCGGCGAGGGGAAGGGCCATCAGGGCCAACCCACTCCCGAATGAGACGGCGGCTCCAAAGAACGAGATGGCGTAGGACCGGATCGGCACGCTCACCGTCTCGGCGAGGATCACCACCGCCAACGCCGATGCCGCGGCGGTCCCGGTGCGGAGGAGTGCGTGGAGCAGCCCGAACTGCCAGGCATCGACGGCCAGCCCTGCTCCGGCGCCGCCCACCACGACCACGGTCATGGCGATGAGGAATGGGCGGCGGCGTCCCCGGTGGTCGCCGAGCCAGCCGATGGGGAGGGCGGCGAATGCGGCGAGGCGGGCGAGGCCAAGCATGAGGCTCATCTCGCCCTCGGAGAGGCCGAGACCGACTCTGGTGAAGGGGAGACTGGCGCTGGCCTGGGACTGGCCGAATCCCTGGATCACCCCCGCCACCCATATGATGAAGACGACCCGCCTGTCGTATGCGGTGAAACGCCCGACGGGGAGCAGGGGGTCGAGAATCCGCCGCAGGCCAGATCGCATTTAGCGAGAGTAAACACCGACCGTGGGAAGATCCTCCCACGGGTCTCCGTTTGAACTGCCAGGAGTCATGTTCGAGAACGTGGGCGACGCCGCCTTCATAATCCAGATAGTGGTCGCCTTCGGTGCCGGGGTGATCTCTTTCGTCTCGCCGTGTGTCCTTCCCCTCCTTCCCGGCTATCTGTCGATGATGTCCGGCTACTCGGCGACCGAGCTCGATCAGGGTCAGACCTCACCGCGACGCATGACTTGGGTGATCCTGTTGTTCATCCTCGGGTTCACCATCGTGTTCGCCGCCCTCGGGGCCGGAGCCACCGTCATCAGCGGTTTCCTCAGGCAGAACCTCAACGCATTGACCAGGGTGGCCGGCCTGGTGATCGTGGTGTTCGGCCTGCTGATGGTGTCCATGGCGGTGTCGAACCGGGGTCTCCTCGGGACTCTCAACCAGGAGCGCAAGGTCCATGTGCGTCCGTCACGGCTCGGAAGGTGGGCGCCGCCGGTCATGGGAGCCGCCTTCGCTTTCGGGTGGACGCCATGCATCGGCCCGGTGCTCACGGTGATCCTGCTCACCGCGGCGACCCAGGAGACGGTCGGTCAGGGCGTCCTCCTGCTGGTCTCGTACTCTCTGGGTCTCGGGGTCCCGTTCCTCCTCGCCGGCCTCGGGCTGTTCAAGGTGTTCGGAAGGCTCCGGCCCTATCTCCGTCCGATCAACATCGCCTCGGGTCTGCTGCTCGCCGGTTTCGGCGTGGTCATGGCAACCGGAAGCCTCGGCGACGTGTCGGCGTGGTTTCAGAGGACGTTCTACGAAATACCATTCCTGCGTGAGATAGCCGATGTCTGACACCGCCTGGATCGCCCCCGAACGACCCGACCTCGTCTGGTTCACCGGCTCCGACAGCCTGCGCTTCCTCAACGACATCATCAGCCAGGAGCTCGGTGACATGGAGCCGGGGGACAGCCGTCGCTCGTTCCTCCTCGAACCTCAGGGGAAGCTCCGCTTCCTGCTCTGGGTGGTCCGCGACGACGACCGGATCGGTCTCGTCACCGATGGCGGGCGGGGCGCCGAACTGGCCGAGGCCCTTCGCCGATATCGGATCAGAGTCGACGTCGAGATCGAAGAGGAGCCCGACGAGGTCTGGATCGTGGTCGGCGATTGGGAGGGCTACGACCTGTCGTGGCCGGATGTGGAGCGCCGGCTCGTCATCGGTGAGCGCCCCGCGCTCGAGACCGGGGACCAGACCGAGTATGAGGCACTCCGGATCGCCGCCGGCGAGCCGCGTTGGGGTGTGGACGTCGACGAGAGCACCATCCCCCATGAGTCCGGTCTCGTCCCGGCGAGCGTCGACTTCGACAAGGGATGCTTCCTCGGCCAGGAGCTGGTCGCCCGAATCGACAGCCGGGGCGGCAACACCCCGAGGAACCTCCGCCTCCTCGCGACCGATGGCGAAGTGGTCGCCGGCGACCCGGTGCGCCTCGACGGTGCCGAAGTGGGGAACGTCACCTCGGCGACCTCCGGCGCCGCTCTGGCGATGCTGAAGAGGACGGTTTCGATCGGTGACACCGTCGAGGCCGGGGGCTCACCCGCCGTCGTCAAGGCCCTCCCACCGAAACCACTTCCTGATTCCTAATGCACCAGGGCCGGTATATCGGCCCTCGCCAACACAGAAAGGGTCAGAGCGCCGGAGCGACCACCCAGTGTCCCCCCTTCATCACTGAGAGAGGCCCCTGGAGGAGGCCGACATCTTCGGTCGGGTCGCCGGAGACGACGATCAGGTCGGCGTGCAGACCTGGCTCCAGGGCGCCGACCCGGTCGTCCCACCCCATCAGCTCTGCCGCCCAACGGGTCGCCGACTGGATCGCCTGAGCCGGAGTGAGCCCGTATTCGACATAGTGGCCGAACTGGATGGCGTTGTCCCCGTGAGGGAAGACACCGGCGTCGGTGCCGAAGGCGATGCGAACCCCGGCTTCGACCGCCTTCCCGAATCCGGCCCGCTGCGCGTCGGTCGTCATCTCCGACTTGCGGAGCACCTCTTCGCTGTAACCCATCGAAGGTCCCAACTGGTTGATGTAGTCCCCGTCGTAGAGGTCGGCGACCAGATAGGTCCCGTGCTCCACCATGAGGCCGATGGCCTCGTCGTCGAGGAGGGAGCCATGCTCGATGGATCGGGCTCCTGCCCGTACCGCCCGTTTGATCCCTTCGGTGCCGTGAGCGTGGGCGGCGACGTGGGTGCCGGCCTCGGAGGCCACCTCGACGGCGGCGCGGATCTCGTCCTCGGTGAACTCGGGCGCACCCGGGTTGGTCCCGGAGGTGAGCACCGCCCCGGTGGCGATGACCTTGATGAAGTCGGCCCCGAAGCGGAGGATCTGACGGACGTTCGCCCTCATCTGGTCGGTGCCGGTGGTCACCCCGAACCTCAACTCCCGGGGCACCGAGGCGTCGACGTCGACCGCCAGACCGGTGATGTCGCCCCCTCCACCGGGGCAGGTGACGTATGCGCCGGCCACCATCATCCGGGGCCCGGTCACCCATCCGCTGTCGATGGCCTCCCGAAGGGCGACGTCGGTGAAGGCGCGAAAAGTGCCGATGTCGCGGACCGTGGTGAATCCCGCCTCGATGGTCGTCGCGGCGTGCTCGACTCCGATGAGCGCGTCCTGGGCTGCGTTTCGCATGACCAGTTCTGCGTAACCCTGACCGTTGTCCACCGGCCCGGTGAGGTGGGTGTGACAGTCGATGAGGCCGGGGAGGATGCTGTGGCCGGGGAGGGGAGTGGCGTCTGTGGCCTGTCCTGCCGGCACGACGGCTGCGATGCGGTCGCCGTCGATCACCACGGCGTGGGCCTCGAGCATCCGGCCTCCGACCGAGTCGAACACCCGGTCGGGTAAGAAGGTCTGGCGGGTCATCCCGGGAAGTTACCGGATGACCCGCTCGACCTTCCCCCTCAGCGGGGACCGATCAGCTCCCCACCGATCGCCCAGCTCTGCTTGGGGACCTCTTCGTAGACCACCCACGTCTTGTCACGGAAGTCTTCGCCTTCGACCTCGACCATGGCCTCGGTCACCCGCTCGATCATGGCTCTCTTCTGCTCGTCGGTGAACACCGCCTCAGGGGCTTTGATGGTTACCAGTGGCATGGCACTCCTCCCTTACGCCGGGCGGGCCATCGAGAGCGCCTGCTCGTTGGAGAGCTCCATGTCATGGGTCTCCTTGGCATGGCTCTGGGCCTTGGTGACGACGTCCTCGGTGGACTCTCCGTCGACGACAGCCCCACACGGGCATTCGATCACACTTGCGCTATCTGGCATTCCTGGACCTCCTCTGTGTCGTGTCCCATCGGATACGGTATCCGGCGGACTTTGGCGATTGGTTGGAGACGGATTGGCACATCGCATCTACTTGCTGGGCCGGGTCGGCATCGAATCGAACCACGGCCTGATCGAGGCGCCCGACTTCCCGGGCCGTCAGGGGAGGCTGGCGTTCGTCTTGCTTGCGTCCCAGCCTCACCAGGTCGACCGACACCGTCTCGCCGACGTCCTCTGGGACGACGACCTGCCCGACCAGTGGATGCCGGCGTTGGCGGCGATCGTCTCCAAGCTGCGGAAGGTGCTGACCACCGCCGGGATGGATGGGGCCTCGGTGCTCGACGGCCGGGACGGATCGTATGAGCTTCGCCTGCCCCCGGGGACCTGGGTCGACCTCCAGGTGGCGATCAACTCCCTCGATCGGGCTGAAGGTCTCTTGCGGACCGGCCGACCCCGGGAGGCGTGGTCGGATGCCTCGGTTGCCTCGAGCATCTTCCGGCGGGCTTTTCTCCCTGGAGAGTCGGGGGAGTGGGTGGAGCGGATGCGCCGCGATCTCCACGAGTACGAGGTGCGCACCTTCGACGCTCTGGCCCAGGTGTGGCTGGCCCTCAACGAGCCGGTGGCCGCCCTTCAGGCAGCGCGGCGGGTCGTCGACCTGGCGCCATTCCGTGAGTCGGCCCATGCCCGGGTGATGGAGTGTCACCTGGCCGCCGGTGACCGCGCCGAGGCGGTGCGCGTCTACGGCCGTCTCCGCGAGATGTTGGAGGAGACGATGGGCCTCTCGCCCAACGAACAGACCGAGGAGCTGTACGCGCAGGCGTTGGGCTGAGATGGTGCGGGAGGTGGGATTCGAACCCACACGCCCTTACGGGCAATGGTGTTTGAGACCATCTTGTCTACCGTTCCAACACTCCCGCGAGATGGGGAATTCTATCGGTCAACTCTTCGGACCGACAAAGGTGTCAAGAAAGGCAACATCTTCCCGTCTCGACACCGAGACATCACGCTCGCTGTTTCGCGTCCAGTGAATATCGAGGGCATCGAGTGCGTTGGTGAAGATGGCCTGGATGTCACTCGACTTGTTGCTGAACTGATAGCGCGTATAGCGATAGGTCTTGGGGCCAGTCGAAAGAGTTCGAGTTACCTCATTGATGTGCCGATTCCCATCAGAGTGAATGAGGCCACGGATGAGTGCCTTGGGCCGGACGATGGCCTCTTGCCACGCATGGAGCTCGATCAGTCGCTCGTGTTTGCGTCCCGGACCATGTTGCGGAAACAAGCAGAGCCAGTGCTTCCAATAGGCGGAAACCTCGACACATCCCTCCTTACGTGTGAAGGTGGTTTGGTCAATGCCACGCATGATCACGAGATGGGTGGCGACCTCCTCGATGATGTCGGGATATTTCAGGTCACAGAACAGTCGTAGGCGATCGACCCCTCTGGGTCCAGGCGACAGACACCCGTCGCCCAGATACATGCCCAGGAGGTACGAATACGCCTCCTCGT
>CAZYCX010000007.1:9842-54327 GCA_964645875.1 uncultured Acidimicrobiaceae bacterium | reverse complement strand
CGTACCGCGAAGAGATTCCCGAACACACCCGATAATGGATGCCAGGCGAGTCTCATATGCCTACGAGAGGCATTCTGCGCCAGCGCGAAACCCGGTTCGGCGAAGCCCAGAGCTGCGCGCAGGTAAAGGCAGCCACCAAACACAGCCACGAAACACGGAAACGGCAAACGCGCGGAACCCCCTACCCCAGTCTCCGATGTTGAGCAGAACTACTAGACAGATATACTTCAACGGTCGCCCGGGGTCCCGGGCAAGCTCCAGGGCGCGTAGAACAGTCTGGAGTGTTCGCCGGCCTGTCAAGCCGGAGGTCGCGGGTTCAAATCCCGTCGTGCCCGCCAACCGATTCCTGCGAGAATCGGTTGTGAGGTCAGGTAGCTCAGTTGGTAGAGCGCCGGTCTGAAAAACCGGAGGTCGACGGATCGACGCCGTCCCTGACCACCATCCAGCTAGCCTGCGTAGTCCTTCCCATCCATGCTCGACGAACCTCTCGCGACGGCCGCTCTCAGCTCGCCGTTCCCTGTCCGTCGGAACCCGTCAGGCCAGAATTGCCTCGACGATCTCCTGAACTCGAAACGCGTCGGCGAAGGTGGGTAGTCGATGGGGGCGGCCGGCGAGCATGTCCACGACGGCGTCGAGTTGTCCGCTCAGGCCCTCCTGTGGTGACGGATTCAAGAGAGGATCACGCCACCCATCATCGTCGCCTGCTCTCAAATCGAACCAGTCCCGAAGCCGGTAGGAGGCCTGGCTGCCATAGAGTGTCCATTCGTTGTAGTCGGGTGCTCGACCACCGACGTCACCGGTAAGCAGGACCGGGACCTCTCCGGCACGGAGCCGGGCGCGGACCGCAGTCTCGGTGCCAGCCGGTCCGCGCTCGACGGTCGCTGTGACGAGTTCGACCCGCCCGAGAAGGCGGTCGGTGAGGTAGGCGAAGTGCGAGAACACCTCACGGAGATATCCGCCCTGCTCGGGCCGGGCTAGCCAGGCTGCTGCTCCCTGCTGCCACTTGCGCGGCCACTCGCTGAAGAACAGCCGGATCTCCAGGCGCAGGGGCTCGCCGTGCCGCCCCTCCTTCAACTCTCTCTCCAAGGTGCTGATGGTCGGATGGGTGGCGAACGGAAAGTTGACGGCGTTGGGGATCTTTGTCGCCTCAATCAGACCTCTCGCCTCGGTCACGTCAACGGCGAGCGGCTTCTCACAAAGGACCGCACCCGTAGCCGCGCGAGCTAGAGGTATGTGTGTTGCCGGCGGCGTGGCGATGTAGAACAGGTCGGCAGGCTGGGAGAGTATCTCCTCAACGAACTCGATCTCCGGGTACTTGCGGGCTGCGACATCGCGTACAGCCGGATTTCGGTCCCAGGCCCACACTGCGTCGAACTCCGAGTGCCGCTCCATCTCCGCCAACATGCGGCGGCCCATGATCCCGGTTCCAATGATGGCTACGCGGTATGACATCCGCATGCGAAGCTAACAATCAGAATGCGACTTCACCGATATCCGGGCGCGCAAGAGGTGCACGGGTTCGTGAGACGCCATGTGACCTATGGATCGATCAGGCTCGGGAAAAGCGTGAGAGCAGAACAATCAACCTGACCCACGGTCACGCGACTGTGCACTACCAGTTCGAGAGACACGGGTGCGGAGGCCATCACGGTCATTGACCTAGAGACCGACACCCATCAAGAAGCAAGCCCGGTGCATTGAACGAACCGGGCTTGTTTCAGTCTGTTGTCAGCCAGCTATCTAACGATGGCCCTTTCGACGGATGGAACGTCACGCTCGAGGTGACCCAACCCATCACATACTTCCAGTCGGAAGGACGTCTCGATTTCGGCCCTGAGCAAATGGTGGAGTCGGGAGTGCCCGGCTCGGCACCTTCGTAGGAGTCATACTTTCCGAACAAGCGGAGTGCACGCACCGCACGACCCCGTCGTCCCCCAAGGATGAGAGCCTCACGGCCTTCTCACACCGAGAAATCAAATGATGAACAAGGCATGTGTCGCGCCGGCGCTCGATCCGATGGCGTTGCTTTAAGCCATGCTCGGGTCGACCGACTTTATCGGCCGGTCCCATCAGCCAGCGCTCATCTCCTCCAGGGTCGGGCAAGGATCGATGCGGTATTGGACGCACTCGACGGCGTCGAAGCCGCGGTTGAGGCGGCTGCGAGCGATCCCCAGCAATTCGTCGAAGTCGAGCGTGATGCCGTACAGATGACCGGAGAGCGGAGAAAAGACGACGTGGTCCCCCGCAAGGTCGAGGGTGAGCACGGCACCTGGAAGACTCGCCCTGGGGATGGTCCAGCGGCGCTCCCAGCTCTCCGTGTCGAATGCGATCACACCACTTTGTGCACCGGCCAGGATCAATTGCCGACCATCAGGTGTGAACGCCGGGTCGAACGCTCCGGGTATCGAAATCCGCCGGTCCCTCGTCTGGGACGACACGTCGTAGACGTAGAGGAACCCGAAGGTGTCATCTGCCGCTGCCAACATCTCCCCATCGGGCGAAAACTCGACGTTCAGGATGCTGCCTTCGGCAGGGAGCCGTGTCGGTTCCGAGGCCGCATCCATATCGACCAGCATCAGGCCACCGTCTCCCCCGACTGCTATCAGGTTCGCGTCCGGACTGAACCGTACCGACCGAATGTCCCCGATCCCACCGACTGAGAACCGCTCGGTCACGGCACCAGACGTCGCATCCCACACGACGATCTCCGAAGACCGCGCCAGCCCTGCGACCACCGCAGTCCCGTCGGCGGACATGTCGATGACCCAGGGTGCCCCGTCACCTGGATGCTCGAGTTCGGTGACGACGGAACCGGTGGCCGGGTCGAGAACGGCGACGGTGTCCTCGGCGGGGAGATATGCCGCGACCGAGTCGGAAGACACCGACCTCATCACCGCCCAGCCGGGTGCCGACGGCTGACCGTCGGAGAGGAGAGTGGACGTACCCGCGTTGACATCGTGGAGATAGGCGGCGTTTCGTCCGACGATCGGAGGGTGCGCCGAGTACACCAGCGAGGTGCCTGGCACTATCTCGATAGTCCATGCCGGCGAATCGAGTTCGGATCTGAAGGTCTCGCCGGCGACGCGCAGGGAGAAGATCTCAGCGCCTTGCTTGTGACCGATCGCGATGCTGCGGCCGTCCGAGAGGAAGGCATAGGAGAAGCCGAACGACGCCCCAGTCGGGATCAAACCGACCGGTTCCCACGCCGCGCCGGGATCTTGTGGATCGGCCGAGGCGTAGATCCCGACCCCGTCGTCGCCACCAACAGCCAGCAGGCCGCCCTCAGGATCGAACTCGACCTCCGTTGGTGCCCCGCCTCGGATTCTGCTGAACAGGCGCGGCGTGTCTCCCGAAAGATCGTGCAGTTCGGCACCCGTGTTCTGGCTCTTGACGGCGAGAACCTCGAAGTGAGGATGAAAATCGACACCGACGGCGCCCGGGAGTGGGATCGTCCAGATCTCCTGTCCGGTCTCGAGGTCGGCGACCACGACCTCGCCGATCTCCCTGTTCGACCAGGCCAACCAACGCCCCTGAGCGTCGTAGGCGACGTCGACCCCGCCGATACTGTCGACCCGGTCGGCGTTCTGCCACACGACTTCTCCGGTCTCGACGTCCCACACCGTCCGAGCATGGATCGATGTGATGAGGGTGTTGTCGCCGGGACCGAAAAGGACACGCCCGGTGGCTCCTTCGCCGGTGTGGATCTCGGTCAAGACCGCCTGTGTCTCCACATCCCAAACCCTGAGGGTGCCCCTAGTGTCGATGGCCGCCAAACGATTACCGGACGAGTCGAAGGCGATCGAGGGTATCGAAGAGGAGAAATCGTCATTCGGAGATCCGAATGTGGCTATCAGCTCTCCTGTGTCAGTTTCGTGCAGGCCGATCGAGTTGCCGGCAGCAGTTGCTGCGATCTGTGTTGATCCGGGCCGCTCCGCTACGGCAAAGGATTTCGCATGAGCGTTGGCGGAAACTTCCAACTGGCGAACCTCTGTTCCCACCATGAATATGTTGTGCAGAGCCCCCTCGACGCTGCCGTCGCTTCTCCCCAGAAGGTCGGCGGCCTGAATCGTCAGTAAGAGGGCAAGATCCATGTCGCTCCGGCTCACGTTGCTGGCTGCAGCAAGGAGCGCTCTGCCCTGCGCCTCGTTGGCATTGTCTGTGGCCTGGAGGGCGGCGAAGACTGCGGCGATGCCGAGGAAGAGAACGAGTGCTCCGGCTGCCCAGGCGGTGCGGATGGTCCGGCGGTGTTGTTTGACTTCTTCTGATTCCAGCTCGTCTTTGGGGACACCGCGGAGAGCAGAGGCGATGTCGGCCACAGCTGAGGAGAAACGGGGATTCTTGAGGTCCAGTTGGTGTTCGTCGCGGGCGAACCTGAGGTCGACCCAGCGGGGCTCTTCTGTGAACACTCCTCGCAACGCTTGAGGGGCGGCGTTGCCGGTGACATCTCCGTCCCAGCCGAACTCTCCAGCGGTGACCACCGGGAGGAGCCGGGTGGGGTCGTTGTGGGTGGTCCAGTATTCGATCTCCTGGTTGACCCACTCCGACCCAGCGGCGTCGGGGGACAACAGAAGCACGAACCAGCCCGACTGATCCAGAGCCTCGGCTATCGACGACCACAGGTGCGGGTTGGCCGACAGGGACGATTCGTCCCGGAACACGCGCACCGCTCGGCGTTTCCACCACGGTTTGGCGAACCGCTGCAATGCCGCCTGCAAACGTGGCGCCAACAGCCCGTCGGCGGCGTGGGAATAGGAAATGAACCCGTCGAAGGTCGCCGTGGCATCAGTGGTGAGCTCAGCGGTGTCCATCAGCCATCCCTCATCTCATCGAGAGTCGGGCACGGGTCGATTCGGTAGACGTCACATTCCTGGTCGGTGAAGGTCCGGCGCAGGTTGGCCCGGGTGCGGGAGACGAGTTCGTCGGTGGAGAGTGAGACCGTGCCAAAGATGCCGTTGTTGGTACCGATTACAACGGTCTCGTCGTCGATGAAGTAAATGTCGGAGACGCCGGGCAGCTGGACCTGCTGGGCGATGAGGCCAGTCTCGATGTCGATGATCCGCATCGAGTCGGCATCGGCGACGGCGATCAGGGTCCCGTCTCCGTTGAAGGCGGTTCCCCGGATGTCGTTGAACCCGTCGACTAAGAATCTGACGTTCCAGGTTTCTGTGTCGACCAACTGCACCTCCTGAGCACCGCGGGTGACCAGCCACCGGCCATCACCGGACACTTCATGACGGACGTGGCCGAGCTCGTCTTGCCACAAAACCTCCGCTGAGCCGCGGTCGACCACCCGGTAGTCGATCCGGTTGGTGGGTGAGCCAAGCACCCACGTGTCGGTCCACGTGTCTCGAACCAGTTCGTCTTTGGGGATCGAGTCCGTGCGGAGGATCTCGCCGGTCTCCATGTCGACGGTGTCGACCTCGCCGGTCAGGGTCTCGTCAGGGGCGTAGGGGTAGGCGAGGAGCTCGTCGCCGTCGACGGAGACGACGATGTTGTATCCGGGGTCGAGACAGCCAGTCACGGGATCGACGTTCTCGCATGCGAGGAACGTGATCAGCTCTCCGGACTCGGGATCGTAGATGGCGGGAGCTACTGTTTCCTCGCCGAGCATCCGCAAAAGGAACTTGCCGTTGGAGAGGGCCGCCACAGGAAACGATCCGGGCACCGATCCCGTGATCTCGCCGGTAGCCAGGTCGAACAGGCCGGTTTGCCATCTGCTTGTGTTGATGTCGACCTGGGCGAAGGCGCCGACGCTCTCACCGACCGCGAAACTGTTGGCGTTCACAAACGGGTAGTCGCCCAGGTCCCCGGTGGCGATGACCCCGACGCTGGACGCGCCCAGGTCCCACACCCGGGGGCCCTCGGAGCCCGACGTGTACAGCAGCTGGCGCTCGCGGTCGTAGCCCACGCTGTGAAGCGGACCGGTGGGAAGCCGGAAGCGCTCCTCCCCTGTCACGGGGTCGTAGATGTGGGTAGTGGCGCCCTCCACGGCAACGATGACGTATCTACCGTCGTTGGTGGCGGTAACACCGAACGGGACGGTGGGGTAGCGAATCCCCGTATAGAGGATGTCGGCCAAGGCACCGGTCTCGGTATCGAAGGAAAGGACGCTGACGGGAGTCCCGCCCCGACCGGAATTCCCGTGGGCGGTGTAGAACCCGTATATACGGGAGCCGTCGGGTGAAACGTCGCCGATACCCGACGCATCCGAGACTTCGATCAGGTCGAACGCGTTGGATTCGAATATCACATTGGACTCAAAGCCTCGCAGGGCATACAGCCGGCCGTTGCCGTCGAAGCGGGGGCTGGGGAAGTTGGGGAAGTCGCCTTCGATGGGGAGGAACGCCTGCGAAGTCCAGGTCGAGGTCTCGTAGACCTCGACCCATTGCTCGGCGTCGTTGCGGAAGCAGAAAGGTAAGTCGTAGCCGACGGCGAGGTAGCGGCGGTCTAAAGACCAGTCGGCGTTGCCGACGGTGGCGCATTCGGCGAACTCCAGCGTGGCTTCGACCTCGCCGTCGGGGGTGAGGATCACCACCCGATTGGGGAGGTCATCGGGCTCATCGACGGGGCCGAACCACTCCGCTGATGAGTCATAGATGCCGAGGCTGGTCCTTCCGTCAGGGCCTATGACGGGATAGACGAAGCTGTCGACGGTCTCTTCGGTGTACTCCCACAGCACCTCGTGTGTCTGGGCGTCGATCATGGCCAGCGTCTGCGGCCCGGTGGTAGCGGCCAGGCGGGTGCCATCGGCAGACAGGCTGATCTCCCCGTCGTAGCCCGTTTCGATCACGTCGACCAAGCGATTGGAGCTTCCCGCCTGCCAGATGGCGTTTACGAGTTCTAAAGGTGGGTCGTCGGTGTCGGGGGCACCGTCGAGAGCGGTCAGCGCCAGCAGGGTGGCCAACTCCGGGTTTCGTTCCAGATTGGCGGTGGAGGCCGCCGCCAGCTCCCTCGCTTCGGCCAGCCGGGCGTTTAGCGCGGCTTCCTCGGCGTTTGCTTCAGCCTCGGTGGCGTTGGCGTCAGCCCGTTCCGCTTCAGTGTTGGCACGGTCGGCTTCGGTTTCGGCGGCGATGCGTTGTGTCTCTGCTTCCTGAGCATTGAGGGCGGACTGAACACCGAACACCGTGGCAGCCACACCCAATACCCCAACGAGAGCGGCGGCGGCCCAGGCGGTGCGGATCGTTCTACGGTGCTGTTTGACTTCTTCCGATTCCAGCTCGTCTTTGGGAACCCCTCGCAACGCCGATGCAATGTCAGCGATGGCGCTTGAGAAGCGGGGGTTCTTGAGGTCGAGTTGGTCTTCGTCCCGGGCGAATCCGAGGTCAACCCAGCGTGGCTCTTCGGTGAACACACTACGTAGCGCCTCCGGGACCGCGTTGCCGGTGACATCGCCGTCCCAGACGAACTCACCGTCGGTGACCACCGGGAGGATCCGGGACGGATCCCGGTTCGTCTTCCAGTAGGCGATCTCCTGGTTTACCCACTCCGAGCGGGCGGCGTCGGGGGACAGCAACAGCAGGAACCAAGCTGACCCGTCGAGGGCTTCGGTGATCGAAGACCACAGGTGGGGGTTGGCAGACAGGGAGGACTCGTCCCGGAAGACCCTTACCGCCCGGCGCTTCCACCACGGTTTGGCGAACCGCTGCAAGGCCGCCTGCAACCTGGGCGCCAGCAGGCCGTCGGCGGCATGGGAATAGGAGATGAACCCGTCATAGGTGGGAACATCCCCCATGCCCCCACGCTCAACGTCGTTCATGTCCCTCCTCCATAACATCCTGCGCAGAAGGCGGCTCTACGATGGCTCACCGCCCTTTCAACACGCTTTCAGCCTGGGACCAAACCTAACCAGCCGACCCCCCGCCATGGCTGCAGACCACCTGACGGAGACATGCCCGACGCTCTGCAAGAGATCTGAAAGGTTCCGAGACAACCATCCACTGATGGCTCGCCCCACGACCCTCGCCGGTAGAGTCGACTTTGCTTTGGACATCCGGCTGCTGGGCCAACTGGAGGCATCCGACTCGGGAGGCAACCCTCTCGAGATCCCCGGGGAGAAGCAACGAGGCCTACTGGCGGTGCTCGCAGCCGCGTATCCACGTCTCGTGTCGACCGATCGTCTGATCGATGCCCTCTGGTCGGCCGACGATGTACGAGACGAGTCTCGCCTACAGGTCGTCGTCTCTCGGTTGCGTCGGGCGATCGGCACCGAAGTCGTGGCCACGGTCCCTGGTGGCTACCGACTCGACGCGCCGGCAGGAAGTATCGACGTCGGACGGTTCCGCCAGCACACAAACCGCGGACGCCAACTACTCACTCTGGGCCAACCCGGTCAGGCCGCAGAGGCATTTCGGCAGGCGCTGGCACAGTGGCGCGGCATCGCTCTCGCCGACCTGCGCTCTTTCGACTTCGCTGAAGACCTCGGGCGAGGGCTGGAAGAAGAGCGCATCGACGTCGTCGAGTGGCTCATGGACGCCGAATTGCAGGCGGGGGATCACCATCTGGTCGTCAGCGACCTGGCCGGCCTGGCCGAGTCCCACCCCACCCGTGAACGCTTGTGGTATCTCCTCATGCTCGCCCTCTACCGGTCGGGGCGTCAGGCCGAAGCGCTGCGCGCCTTCCGGCACTTGCGGGAATTCCTGGCAGAAGAGCTCGGGATCGAGCCCTCCCCGGAGGTCGCCGACCTCGAGGAGCGAATCCTCCTCCACGACCCGAGCCTGTCGACACCGAAAACCGTGGACCTGGCCGATGTCGAGTGGACTGAGGAGGCCCACCTCCTCAGCTTCAAGCCCGGGGAGCTCGTCGTTGAACAAGGAACCCGCGCCAACAATGTCTACTGGATCGAAGACGGTGAGGTCGAGGTGTTCCATCCCACCGAATCCGGGGAGCAGGTATTGGCCCATCTCGGGAAGGGTCAATATTTCGGGGAGCTCGCCTCGCTGCTGGGGACGGCGCGGACCGCCTCGGTCAGGGCCTCGACTCCCACCACGCTGTCCGTGCACAGCGTCGCCAGCTTCCGTCATCGTCTTGGAGCAGCGCGAACTCATTCGTCCGAGGACGCCAGGTCAGCCGATGAGGTGGAGTCGTTGGTTCAGCGCGGCGACTACTTGCGCGCTTACGACCTGGCGTCGACCCACATCGAACGGGGACAGGCCGATCCTCAGTTGCGCTGGCTAGCAGTGCTGGCGCTGGCTAAGGCAGGGGCAAACTCACTGGCCCGACGAAAGTTCGAGACGCTGGGTCTGGCATCCATCGATCCAACCGCTCTGCCGGCCCGGTTGGCCCAGGACATAGCCGCGCTGATACCGCGCCTCGACAAGGACATGGCCCTGCAGGCAGATGAGACCGATCAGAGGGCCTGGGCACGGCGATCGGCGGCAGGATACGAGACGGCTTACCAACAAAGCGGATCTCCGTATCTGGGCACGAACGCGGCCACCATGTGGCTGGTTGCCGACGACCGTGAGCGCGCCCGCAAGCTGGCTCTATCGGTCCTCGACGAGCTGGACGAGGGCAACACCTATTGGGATGCCGTCACCGAGGCAGAGTTGGCCCTCGTTGTGGGTGAGCACTCCCGTGCGGAAGCCGCGCTCGTCCGGGCCGGGGCGGCTCGGGACAGTGACCCGGCAGCCCGCGCCACCACGCTGCGACAACTTCACATGATCTGTGGAAGAGAGCGCATCGAGTCTTCCATCCTGGAACCCATCCGGAACCCATCGGTCGTCCATTACGCCGGGCACCGTGTGGCCGCTCCCGGATCGGTGGGGAGGTTCGTGACGGAGGAGGAGGCCCGGGTGGCGCGGGAATTGAAAGAGACGTTTGCTGAGGTCGACGTCGGGGTCGGTTTCGGTTCGCTAGCCGCGGGTGCCGACATCCTCGCCGCGGAAGCACTCCTCGACATCGGTGCCGAACTGCAGGTGATCCTCCCATTCGACCGCGATGAGTTCGTGCGCGCCTCGGTGGCACCCGCCGGGAGCGACTGGTTGAAGCGGTTCGATCGATGCCTGGCATCGGCGGCCGACGTCACAACGGTCTCCAGCGCCGAGTACCTCGACGATCCGATCCTCTTCGATTTCTGCGCGCAGGTGGCAATGGGGGACGCACTGGTCAGGGCAGATGCTCTCAACACCGAAGCGGTTCAGGTGGCGGTTTGGGACGGCAAGGGTCATGGCGGGCGGGCCGGAACCGAGGTCGACGTCGCTCGGTGGCGGGCGACTGGTAACCGGTCGGTGGTGATCGAAGTCGGCCAGGATGCTCCACCACCGGCTCCCCAAGCTAGCCAGGGCAAGCGTCAAATCCGTGGGCTGGTCTTTGCCGACTTCGCCGGATTCTCAACGCTGTCCGATGCCCAGGTGGTCACGTTTCAGGAGGTGGTGATGGGGAGCCTGGCCGAGGTGGTATCGGGCTTCGGTACCCAACTTCTCTCCGGCAGGACCTGGGGCGATGGTCTCCACCTCGTCTTCGGCGATATCGAGACCGCAGCAGAGTGTGCAATGGCACTCCAACGAACAGTGGGGGAGATGGACCTCGCGGGGATGGGAGTGGCCGGCCTGCGTGGCATGCGGATAGCCGCTCACGCCGCGCCCGTGTTCGACGGGTGGGATCCGATAGGCAACGTTCGCGTGTTCTACGGCAGCGGAGTGACCAAGACGGCCCGCATCGAGCCCCGTACACCGGAAGGCGAGGTGTACGTCACCCATGCTTTTGCCGCCCTGGCGGTGCTGGCGGCAGAGCGGAACTTCGAGTGCAGCTACGTGGGGACGATCCAGGCGGCCAAGGGATACGGACCGGTGAAGCTCTACAGCCTGCGCAGACGGCGGGGCGTTGGTCGAAGCTGAGACCCGGCCATTCGGCTATGGACTCGCTGTGCCCATCGTGTTGAGCTGAGTGACGGTCGGCCGCGCGACACCTCGTCGGCATAGTTGGCGAGCACGCAGCGGGGTCGAAGTGGAAACGGCGTCATCTAGGTGCTCACCAGGGTGCTCTTCCACCGGGGGCTGGTTATGGGCTTGTTCCGCCCTTCAAACGGGACCTTCACTGTTAGAGCTTTGAAAGGTCCGTCCCCAACACTGATGACGGAGGTGCTGCCGGTGTGGCGGCATCGATGACAAGGGAGAGGCAAATGAGAAACAGGATGAGCCTGTTGGTGATCGTGCTTGCCGTGATCCTGCCCTCGGCGGCACCGGCGTGGGCCCAGTCACGAGGTTTCGTGGCAGATGAGTTCGAGTATGGGTTCTTCTACTCCAACTTCGACGTTGGGGTGTCGGTGTTCGCCGGGGGGCCGGTCGAATCGTTCTGCGAAGGCGAACCCCGTTCAGCTCCGTCACGGGTGTTTGAGCGCAAGGACGGTTCGGTCGACCTGAAGGTCGATGCCAAGAACGAGCCCATCTGGGTCTACCAAAGCGAAATCGAACCGCCGGTCCTGCTCGAACAGGTGTGTACCGGACAGATCGCACCCCCGGAGGCATTCGCCACTGGCACCGCCAACCTCAAAGTCCGACTCAGCATCCTGACGGACGGGACAGAAGAGTTCTTCAACGGTGTCAACGGGAAAGTAACCGCGGTAGACGGCACCCGGTGGAAGATCCGCACCTGGGCCGACTTCAGTGTGGTCGACGGTGTACTCCAGGGTGACCCGGCAGAGTTTCAGGGCGTCAGTATCCAGCAGATCGGTCCTCGATAGACCCGACATGTGGGGGAGGAAAGTGGGGCTCCGGCGAGAATCCGGAGCCTCACTTCTCTTGGTCACTCCCTACCGACAAGCTATCAATGGCTCAGACTGCGCTGCACTCCGCTGCCCTCAGCGCGACGCTGTGCAGCGGAGACGGTCTCCGTGGCCGCCTACCGACCTTTTCGGAGTGCAACCGCGTGAGTCACGAAGTCGGACAACCGCTCGTCAGAGCTTCGCCCACGTAGTCGTCAGCCGACCTGGAGCAGTCAAACGGATCGACGCCGTCCCTGACCACCGGACTCATGAGTCCTCGAGGCTCGAGGGCTCGGCCCAGGTCACCCGCCTCCATCAGGACGGGTGAACCTTCAGGGCGACGGGGTGTCCCCCGAGGGAGTGTCCCTCTCGTCCTCTGTTCGCTCAATCTCGCCTTCGCTGAGGTCGCGCCTCGGAGTCCCGGCGGGACGCTCCGACTCCGAAGCCGCCGGCTCGCCCTCTTCATCGATCCTCGCCCCTTCCTCGGCGGGTCTTGCCTCTGTGGCGCGCAGCCGGTCGAGCTCGGCTCGCTCCTCGAGACGGATCCGCTTCTGCCTCCGCCACACCAGCCCGATCAGCTCGTCGAGGACCACGGCGAGGATCACTGCACCGATGGCGACGGCGAACAGCGGAACGGTGAAGACGAATCCGAAGAAGGCGACGTCGACCTCCTGGGTGTTCTGCACGGCGAGCACCAGCAACGCCAGGGCGAACAAGAGTATGGCAACCAAACCCAGGTAGAAACCCGTGCCCCGGTACTCCACTCTCTGGTCGGGATCGGGCATGTTTCCGCCTCCTCGCTACTCGATGTGTCGAGGATAGAGGGCGGCCACGGCATCGGATGGCTCCAACGAGGCTCTTCACGTCCCACGCGCACGACGTCAGCAGCCTTCGATCCCGTGTTCATCACGTTGCGGGGCGGTAGGTTTGGGACCCCGGCCGCGTCGAACTCAGGAGGCGAAACGCCGATGCGCCCGAGTGTTGGTGACCGACGGCGCCACCTACGAGCGAAGGATCTCCACCCATCCCAGCATCGACCGGGACCTTCCAAGAGCGTCTGGGTGGCCGGTCGAACCGATATGCCGCACCCGGATCGGTGTGACGGGTCCTGAGCCGATGCGAGTCGCCTTGGCCGGTGACGTCATGATCGGCCGCGGGGTGGATCAGATAATGCGCCATCCGGGTGATCCCACCCTCTACGAGACTTGGGCTCGCTCCGCCCTCCGCTACGTGGAGCTGGCCGAGCAGAGGTCCGGACCACTGCCGCGTCACGTCGACCCTGACTATGTGTGGGGTGACTCTGGACGCAGGCTCGACGACCTGGGAGTCGACATCAGGGTGGTGAACCTGGAGACCGCAGTGACGGCGCGGGGGCGGCCGTGGCCGGGCAAGCGCATCCATTACCGCGCCCACCCGGAGAACGCCGATTGTCTCCCCGCCGGGGGAGTCGACATCGCGGTGATCGCCAACAATCACATCCTGGATTGGTCGGAGCCTGGCTTGGAGGACACTCTCGACACACTCGACGAGCTTGGGATCCAGAAAGCGGGTGCCGGCCGTCAACTGAGCGACGCCTGGCGGCCGGCAGCTCTCAGCACGGGCCGCTCACAGCGTCTGGTCGCGCTCGGTATCTGCTCTCCTTCCAGTGGAGTCGACCTCGCTTGGGGGGCCGGCCCCGACCGTCCGGGGGTTGGTCTGGCTCAGACGATGTCCGAATCGTCGCTGGAAAGAGTGGCCCGGGCCCTGGACGGAGATCGCCGTCCCGGTGACGTGGTCGTGGCGTCGATTCACTGGGGGCCCAACTGGGGTTATCAGATCCCGACTCTGCACCGCCGGTTCGCCCGGGACCTGATCGACCACGCCGGAGTGGACATCGTGCACGGCCATTCATCTCATCATCCATTGGGATTCGAGGTGTATCGCGATCGGCTGATCCTCTACGGATGCGGGGACCTGCTGACGGACTACGAAGGCATCCCTGGTCACGAGGAATACCGGCCGGAACTAGGCGCCTGGTATGTGGCAACCGTCGGCAGTGGCACCGGGACTCTGGAGGACCTGCGCATCCTCCCCACCAAGATTCATCGCTTTCAGCTCACGACCCCCAGCCCCGAAGAGATGGAGTGGCTGGCGGGCCGGTTCCAGGAGCAGAGCCTCACGCCGGGAGTCGAGGTCCACTCCCATGAAGATCTCCTGACCGTCGAGTGGTGAGTCGCACTGGCGGCCATCGACATCCGAGGGATAGGCAGCCGGAGACCTCGTGATCGCTTTCACAAAGGTGGAGGCGGCGACGGTTGCGAGGTTTGAGTCGGACGGCGGCACGGGTAAGCCAGTCGTCACCCAATCTTGGAGTGAACAATGAACGACCGCAATGATCGACGTGTCACCGTTGTACGCGACAAAAACACATCGAGCATCACTGCGATGGTGATCGGAATCGTGGCTGTCGTGGCTCTGGTCGTGGTGCTCGTCCTGGCGTTTGGCGGTGAGCCAGCAGACACGGGTGATGGGGAGCTCGAGGTACCCACTACGGTTCCCACGACCATCACGCAGGACGACTGAGCAAACGCGATGCTCGTCGGCGCGGGGGTGGCGAGCCGACACGCCCGTGCCCGCGGCGCCATCCTGAGAGGGTGTACCGGCGACATCGGTTGAGGCATCTGGTGCCCCGATGACCGGAGAGTCCGAGATCGAAGGGGACGATGTGGAACGCGCCCGGCGGGGCGAAGGCCTCGAGAGAGACGTCGACATCGCCACCGGCAACGTCGAGCTGGAGGGCCGGCTGAGTCTCCCTTCCGAATCGAAGGGGACTGTCATATTCGTCCACGGCTCGGGGAGCAGCCGCCACAGCCCTCGCAACCGCCATGTGGCGGAGACGCTCAATCACTCCGGTCTGGGAACTCTGCTTTTCGACCTGCTCACTCCGAAAGAGGAAAGCGACCGGGCGAACGTCTTCGACATCGAGCTGCTCGCCAACCGTCTCATCGAAGTCACGGGATGGCTACGTCAGCATGAGGATTGGCCGAGACAGGCCATCGGATACTTCGGCGCCTCCACGGGTGCCGCAGCAGCACTCCGCGCCGCCGCTGACATGGGAAGCGAGATTGCCGCGGTGGTGTCACGGGGCGGAAGACCCGATCTGACCGGCCCGCGCATCACCGACGTGGTGGCGCCCACCCTGCTCATCGTGGGAAGCCTCGACACCGTCGTCCTCGACCTCAATCGCCAGGCGCGTGCTCAGATGCGGTGTGAGACCGACCTCGACATCGTCCCCGGCGCCGGCCACCTCTTCGAAGAACCTGGCGCCCTCGACCGAGTGGGCACATTGGCGGGGAGCTGGTTCATCCAACACTTCCCGGCGAGCGGCTCGGCGGGTCCCAGGGCATGAGAGGAGACCCCGGCTCCAGGCCGATCTGAGAGTCGCGTTCAGACGGGAGAGGCAACCGCTGATCGAGGCGTGGCCACCTCCGATCCCTCGGCCATTTCCCGGATGTCAATCCCATCGTCCCGCCCACCTTCATCGGCTGGTTCTGTATCCTTGGATGCATGGCCTGGCGGACGCCCGAGGTGGTACCGGTCCTCTCGCAAGGAAAGCACCGGAATCCACGCAAGGGGGCGTGCTTCATGGAGTACGCCTCGTGGCTGGCGGGCGAGCGTTGGAGCGACCACCCGGAATGCACCCACCCTCTGCTTGCGAGTGCTGCCCGACTGGTCAACGACTACACCTCCGATGAAGGCCGATCACGGCTCGTGGGATTGATCCCATCGGTCATCGGCGTCAGCGGGGACGACCCCCTGGTGGACCTGGCGATCGCCATCCGGTGCTCCGCCACCGCGATTCCCGTGGTCGCCGAACACCGTCAGCGGGCATTGGCGGTGAGCCTCCTCACCTCCCAAAAGCTTCTCACCGACCTCGTCGACGCCGCCGCCGCTGACGACTCCGAGCTCTCGGATCGGGCGCGACAGGCCCTGGCGCAGGTGCCCCACGCCACCCGCTGGGCCGAACGATTCACCGCGATCAAAGACGTGAAGCTCGTGGACTTCCGACGTCGGGCGGCGCCGGCCGCGGTTCGCATCTCGATCGTCGGAATCTCCGAAGCCGCCCTTTCCGATCGGGACGGCCTGCTCTACGAACTCTTCACCACGGTGATCCAGGATTGCGCCCGATGGCTCGCCTCCGACCCGAGCGTCGACCACACAGCCCAAGGGTCCCATAAGGCAAACGCCACCCTCTGACCCCCCGAAATCATGGGCACGACGGCTGAACAACCTGAGTCGGGCCGAACGCCTTCACGAGAACTGGACGGACCGCTTCGACAGTCCGAACCAGAACCCTCTCACCGGTGCCGCCGATTCGAGTCCCTGCTCGGCGGCGGCTCCCAGCGAGACGAAGAGCGGCGCGAAGTGCTCGGTGCGGGGATGGGCAAGGGAGGCAGCCGGGGCCGAATGTTGGAAGTTGATCAGGGCATCGACATCCCGAGCCTCCAGCATCTGACCCAGCCAGTCGTCGAACTCCATCGACCAGGTCGGCGGGTGGGCGTCGGGGCCGGCGTGCCAGTTCATCTCCCTCAGGTTGTGGGTGCTGAACCCGCTCCCCACGATGAGAACTCCCTGATCGCGCAGCGGAGCGAGGCGCGAGCCGATCCGGAACAGCTCGGCAGAGTCGAGCGTCGGCATCGAGACCTGCAGCACCGGGACGTCCGCCTCCGGGTACATCTCGACGAGCGGGACGTAGGCGCCGTGGTCCAGACCACGCTCCTCGTCTCGCTCCACGGTGTGACCGGCGTCTCCCAGCAGCTTCTCCACCTCCTGAGCCAGCTGCGGTGCGCCCGGAGCGGGGTACTTCACTTCGTAGTACCGCTGGGGGAAGCCCCAGAAGTCGTAGTAGAGGGGAACGGTGCGCGTGGCCGAGACGGTGAGCGGGTCGTTCTCCCAATGCGCCGAGATCATCAGCACCGAAGACGGCTTGGGCATCGAAGACGACCACTCGGACAGCTGCTGGGTCCACAAAGGATCGTCGGCGAGGGGTGGGGCGCCGTGGCTGAGGAACACCACGGGCATCCTTTGGTCGGTGAGGTTCGGTGCGCTCTGGGCCATGACCTGACTCTATTGGGGGCCAGAGCCTTCCAGAGAGAGGGTGCACGGTCAGTCCCGATAGACCAGGGTGATGTTGCCGTTGGAGGTCCGGACGACGATCGACCCGGTGGCGGTCGGATCAGTCCGGATGTCGGTGACGACCCTGCCGTTCGAGGTCGAAGTGTCGACGAAGTACGGCGGCGCGTCCGGCGGGAGCGCGATCTCGATGGCTCCGTTGCTCGTCGTAGCCCGGAGCGAGGCTGGGGCGCCTGATCGAACTCGAGCACGATACGGCCGTTGCTCGTCGACACCTCGACATTCTCTCCGGAGAGGCCGCTTCCGGTTATCGGCCCATTCGAGGTGCGAGCGAAAATCGTGGAGGGGGTCCCGTCGATGGAGATGGGCCCGTTGCTGGTGGTCACCGAGATGGGGCCTTCGACGGCCGTCACATCTATCGAGCCGTTGGAGGTGGACCCGTCGAAGCTCACGACAGCGGGTACGGTCACGTCGAAGGAGGCCCGACACCTCCATCCGATCAGAAACGGGCACTCATGGACGATCTCCAGCGTGCTGCCGTCTTGCTCCACGGTGACGTCACCGCCGAGAAACCCCGTGGTGGCCGACATCTCCACCACGGCCTGCTCTCCTCCTGCGGTGACCACGATGGGACTGTTGGCGACGTCGAACGTCAGCTCGGAGACCCCGTCGAAGGTGAGGGTGCTCCTCTCGGACTACGAGCTGGCCGTGGCGGTGATGAGGCCGATGACCCCAACGACGATCAGCACCGCGCCCAGCGCCACCCAACCGGCTCTTTTCATGTCTCCTCCAAAGTCTCCTGTTCGCCTGACGCTACGGCCGGAAGTGAGGACCGTCGACAGCAAAGTCGAGCGGGTGTCCCCAACGGTTCTGAAAGGACACCTTCTCGACCGGCTCTCTCTCAGCCAAGCCCCATCTTCCCAGCGGATAGCCGCAGGACACGGCGGCGTTCAGCTGCCAACCCTTGTCAGCGGGAACGTCGAACAACTCGAAGACCTCGGCGCTGCGGAACACACCGAGGATCGTGGTGAGGCAGGTCCCCACACCTTCGCCCCTCCCCGCCAGCATCGCACTCCACACCGCGGGATAGATGGATGCCCCGGAAGGGTCGTTGCGGCTGAAGAAGAGGATCCACAGCGGCACCTGCTCGAAGTTCTCGGCCAGCCAGTCGGACGAGCTCATCACCCGCAAAGCGGCCTCGTCACCTGCCTCCTCTGCCGCGGCGCGGCGACCGGCGTAGATCTTCTCCTGGAGCAACGAGTAGGCCTCTCTGTAGAGCGGTCCGAGACGGTCCCTGATCTCGGGGTCGTCGACGACGATCATCCGCCAGTTCTGGGCGTTGCCACCCGAAGGTGCCCTGACCGCGGCATCCAGGATCCTGGCGACGACATCACCGGGGATCGGGTCGGGGCCCACCCGTCGCATGGCACGGGTGGTGTAGAGGGCTTCGGAGAGATCCATGGATGGGGAGAGTACCGATAGGGGGAGGAGAGAAGCCCCTCGAGATCACGCCGGAGGGCAGCTCAAACGGCTCTGGGGGCGGAGGGGGTCGTGGGCTCGACGTCCTCTATGGGTGTCGGCCCCTACCGGTGTCTCAGTAGCCGTAGTCGTCGTCGTCGCTCGGGCTACCGCTTCCGTCGCTCGCCTCTGCTGAAGTGACCATGTCTCCGTCGGCGTCGACGACGAACCAGACGTCGTTGAATCCCTGACCCGTGGTGTCACCGGGATTGGTGTCGGGCGTGTACAGATACAGGGGCATGCCATTGACCGTCAATTGCTCGCTGCCATCGGTGCGCTCGGTCGAACCGAACATGGAGGCGTCGAGATCGGAGCTGATGGCGGTGTCGGCCGGAACCGGTGGCCACAATTCGGCACAGGCGTCGTAGCAGGCACTCTCCCCGTCGCTGTCGACCGTGAAGATGTAGAGGGTGAACCCGTCGGGATCGACCAGGATGGGGCCCAAGTCGGTGTCGGCCACGTCGACGCCACCCGTCGAGGCGGCCGATGTGGTCGTGGTGTCATCGGAAGGGGCCGTCGTCGTGGTCGGGTCCTCTTGCTGACCGGCGTCTGCTGTGGTCGTGGTGGCTTCGGGCGGCACAGTGGTGGTCTCCCCACCACCTTCGGTCCCGCACGCCGCCACCACGAGCGACGCCGTGACGAGCAGGCCCAAGGTGCGAATCTTCATGTGTTCACTACTCCTCTGTTCGCCCCGATTACGCACCAACGGCCGACATGGTTCGCGTCCTGGCACAATCCCCCTGTGGACCGGGAAGTGTTGGAACGGTTTCGCCAGGGCGACGAGAGCGCGGTCAAGGCCGTGTACGAGCGCTTCCGCGGCCCTGTTTTCGCCATCTCGATGAGTGTCCTCCACGACCACGGGCTGGCGGCCGACGCCACCCAGCAGACCTTCGTGAAGGCGTGGCAGGCCGCAACCACCTACGACCCCGACCGGGAGCTCGCCCCGTGGATCTACGCCATCGCCCGCCGCACGGCAATCGACATCTACAGGAAGCAGTCACGCTCGGTGGCCAGCGACGAGGTCGATTCGATCGCTCCACCGCCTGCCCTGGACACGATCTGGGAAGTCTTCGAGGTGCGGTCCGCTCTCGACCGTCTTCCCGACGAGGAGCGTCAGGTGATCAAGCTCAGCCATTTCGACGGGCTCACCCACACCGAGATCGCCGAACACATGGGGATCCCGGTCGGCACGGTCAAGTCACGCTCCCACCGAGCCCATCAGCGGCTCCTGGAACTGCTCCGCCACCTGGAGGAGACATGACGCCTGCGAACCGAACATGGTGCGACACCCGTAGTTCTCCTGAGAGGAAGCATGTCTGACGAACGCGCCCAGTATCTGGCCTCGAGAACGGGCCCCCCGCCTGCGGATCAGGAGCGCCTGGAGTTGATCCAGGAGATTCTGGGAAGCGAGGCGACATGGTCGGAACCGCCCCCGGAGGTGGCCGATCGACTCCTCGCCGCCATCGGTACGAGCAAGGAGGTCGTCAAAGCGGATACCGCTCCCTCGCCCCGCAGTTGGAGATGGGCGGCCGCGTTGGCGGGAGCGGCGGCGTTGGCGCTCGTCGTCCTCGGCGGCCTCGGCGTCTTCACCCCACCCGACGAGCAGATGGTGGCGATCTCTGGTACGGACCTGCAACCCGAGGCGTCCGGGGAGGCTGCGATCAGGCAGGCCGAGGCCGGATGGTGGATCCGACTCGACATACGCGACCTGCCCGCTGCCGAAGCCGGCACCTACTACGAGGGTTGGGTTTGGAACGACGACGGCGAGGGAGTGAGCATCGGGACCTTCCACATGCGCGGCGACAGCGAGACCGTGGTGCTCTGGTCGGGTGTGGACCCGGCCGACTACCCCGCGATCTGGGTGACCCTCGAGGACGAGGACGGCGATCCTTCGGCATCGGACCGAATCATGTTGTGGGGTCGACCCGACAACGGGTAGCACCCGGAGCTCTCAGAGCGCTCTAGCAAGGCTTGTGGGGCTGTCAATCCTCGGTGCTGAAGGGAGCGATTCAGACCAGCAACTACTGGGTATAACTATGGTTGAACCATGAGCAGCGAGACGATCATGTGGAAGGGCCGGTTCGGGCCCATGGAACTGACGGTGGCCGAGTCCACGTTTCGCCCGACCACCATCTCGACCCTCCTCGCCGACGCCCTCGAGTTCAAGCCAGGAAGCGTCGTCGTCGATGTCGGGTGTGGCTCGGGCATCCTCTCCATAATCGCCGCCAAGCTCGGTGCGAGCCGCGTGTACGCGGTCGACGCTGCCGACGCGACGGTCGAGGTCGGCATCGCCAATGCCACCACCCACGGTGTGGCTGACCGGGTCGTGTTTGCCCAGGGCGACCTGTTCGAACCTCTGGATCCAACACTGGAGGCAGACATCGTGATTGGTGACGTCTCCGGGATCCCCGACGAGATCGCGGCCGCCTCTGGTTGGTTCCCATCGGGTCTCTCGGGTGGGCCGACCGGTGCCGAGCTCCCGATGCGGATGATCGAGGAGTCGAAGCGGCTCCTGAAGAAGGGCGGGAGGCTCTTTCTCCCCACGGGCTCCCTCCAGGACGAGAACTCGATCCTCGACCGTGCCCGGTCTCTCTTCGGCTCTATCCGCCAGCTCACCGAGCGCAACATCCCGCTGCCTACCCACCTCGCGGAGGACCCGGCGGTGCTCAAGGCCCTCAAGGAGAAGGTGATCGCCCTCAAGCAGCGGGGCAGCCGCTTCCAGTGGACCGCCAGAATCTGGGAGATCCGAGCCTGACCCAAACGCGAACCCAGGGTTGTAGACACCGCTGAGCGGGGCCTGCAACCCTGGGTTCGTGGTTTTAGTCCCTTGACTTATGGTCGGGATTGGCGGACCATACGGGAATGGCCGACCATAAGGCACCGGACTACGAACTCGAACCCACCCTCTACGTCGCCGAGCCACGACAACTGAAGGCCCTCTTCGAGGACACCCGTCGTGAGATCGTGGAGTTGCTCCTGGAACGGGCCGCCACCATCAAAGAGCTCGCCGTAACTCTGGGCAAGCCGAAGGGCACCATCGGGCATCACGTCTCCGTCCTCGAAGACGCTGGTCTCATTCGTGTGGTCCGCACCAAGATGGTCCGGGCCATCGAGGCGAAGTACTACGGTCGGACCGCCCGCACCTTTCTGATTGCCGACCGGGCCGAGACCGGGATCGATCTCGCTCCGGATCACTTCCTGCAGACGGCGGCCGGCGAGTTCGCCCGTGTCGAAGACGCCACCGTCGCCATCAGCACCTTGCGTCACATCCGCATCCCAGATGAGAAAGCCGAAGAGTGGGAGAAACGTCTCGTCGACCTGGTCCACGAGTTCACCGCCGAGGAGCGTGGAGGCGAGACCACATACGGGCTGCTCATCGCCCTCTACCCGACCGACCGACCCCACCTGCCCGACCGCGAGGACGGCGATTGAGCAAACCGCTGGGCCGCAACTACTGGAAGCTCTGGTTCGCGTCGGTCATCTCCAACCTGGGCGACGGCATCGGGACCATCGCCTACCCATGGCTCGCCTCGGCCCTCACCCGCAACCCGCTCCATATCGCGGCGGTTGCGGTGGTCACCCGACTCCCTTGGCTGCTCTTCTCACTCCCTGCCGGCGTGATCACCGACCGGTTGGATCGCCGCAAGCTGGCGGCGTGGATGGACGTGGGTCGGTTCCTGCTCACCCTCGGTGTCGCCTTCGCCGTCCTTGTCGTCCAGGCGGACCTGTCGTCACCAGACGAGATCGCCTCTGGCGTTGCCTCGCCACCCGGCAGCGCCGGGATCCTCCTTGGCCTGGTCTATCTCGCCGCCCTTCTCCTCGGAACAGCGGAGGTGTTCCGCGACAACTCAGCCCAGACCCTCATGCCCTCGATCGTCGACAGGTCGGTCCTCGAGAAGGCGAACGGCCGTCTCTGGGGTGCGGAGATGGTGATGAACTCTTTCGTGGGCCCTCCTCTCGCCGGCATTCTCATCGCCACCGCGTTCGCCCTCCCCTTCTTCGTCGATGCAGCCACGTTCGCAGTCGCCGCCGCCCTGGTGTTCCTCATCGCCGGCGAGTTCCGGCCCAGGTCGGACAGCACCCAGCCCATGGTGCCAGCCTCTTTCTGGACAGACCTCAAAGAAGGGGTGAAGTGGTTGTGGAGCCACCACCTATTCCGGCCGATGGCCATCTCTCTCGGAGTCGCCAACGCCACCAACACCATGGCGACGGCCACATTCGTCCTCTTCGCCCAAGAGGTGTTGGCCCTCGACGCCACCAGATTCGGACTTCTCACCACCGGTTTCGCCGTCGGAGGCGTCATCGGCTCCTTCGCCGCCGAGCGCATCTCGAGAAGACTGGGCCAAGGTGCGTCGTTGCTGACCTCGATCGTCGTCTTCACCCTGACCTTGACAGGCAGCGGCCTCACCTCTTCCTTCTGGGTGTTCTGGATGATGGGTGTCGTCATGTCGATCAGCGTCATGTTGTGGAATGTGATCACCGTTTCCCTGCGTCAGACCCTGATCCCCGACCGTCTCCTCGGCCGGGTCAACTCCGTGTACCGGTTCCTGGGCTGGGGCATGATGCCGATCGGCGCCGTGCTCGGCGGAGCCGTGGTTGCCATGACTCAACCGTTCGTCGGTCGGGAGTGGGCGCTGCGGTGGCCGTTCCTGGCGGCGGCGCTGATCAACGCCGCCCTCTTCGTCTATGCCCTGCCGCGGCTCAACTCCACCCGCATCGACGAGGCCAAGGAGATGGCCGGCGTCTAGATAGTGCGCAACCCCTCGTGGTCCGCCAACGAGGCGGGCAGGTCGATCTCCATGTCGAGCAGTTGCTGAGCGATCGCCTTGCCCTGGGGGTCGAAACGCAGTGAGGCGGTTCCCCCGGCGCCCAGCCCGTCGCGGAGCAAGAAATTGAGAGCGTGGATCCCGGGTAACTCGTATCGGTCGACGGAGGTCGCGCCGAGATGTCCCAGGTAGCCTCCTACTCGATCAACCGTCAGCTCACGCAGCAACACTCCATAGAAAGCGGGATGGCGGGCCCTGATCCCGATGTTGACGTCCGCCCCCTTGTCACCGGAGCGGCCGTGGGCAATAGCGACCAACGGCACACTCACGGTGGGACCGTCATAGTCCTCTATCCCAACGACCCGGGTCGGCGGTGCTTCGCCAGAAGACAAGATGTCCTCGAACGGGATGGCCACACCGTCGATCGCAATCAGCGGTGTGACGGTTTCCCTGTCCACCGGAAAGCACTCGAGACGGATGAGGGGTGTCGGTCGAGGCAGTCCGGCACCTCCTCCCGAGACGCCGGGCGGGCCGGCGAGTCCAATAGACGGAATCTCGCGCACGAAGGCGCTCACCGCCTCCCGACTGATGTGATGGACCCCGATCTTGAGTATCACCTCGCGGGAATCGCCCCCACGCGCGTTGCTCCCGTAGGTGTCCTCTGCTCCGAGCACTTCGACATCGACGGCCTCGAAGTCGCCTAGCCCGGCTCGGACCAGCATCCCGCGGCCCCGCTCGAGAAGGTCGTCAGCGACACGGCGAGCCTTGGCCACCGCATCACGACCCCCGATGAACAAGAGCGTCTGGGCCCGCCAGCCTTCCGGGATCTGCGCACACGCCTTGAGAGTCTCCGGCGGGGGCGCTCCTCGCGCCCCGGTGACGGCAACCCGATTGTCGCCGACCTGTTCCACCTTCACCTCAGTCCAATCGCAGGTCACGTCGGGGAGCAGATAGGCGGAAGGATCCCCGATCTCGTAGAGGAGTTGCTCGGCGACGGTCCGGACATCGACGAGACCATCCGACTCGTTTGGCGTGGTGACTACGAAGCTGCCGTCCGGACCCACCTCCGCGATGGGGTACCCGGGGTCGGCCCAGCTCCGGGTGTCCTCCCAGTCGGTGACCAAACCACCGGTCGATTGCGGGCCGCACTCGAGGAGATGACCCGCCAGGGATCCCGCCGAGAGCAGATCGAAGTCGTCGTGCCCCCAGCCGAACTCGTGGATCAGCGGACCGAGCACCAGGGCCGAGTCGACCACCCTGCCGGTGACCACCACGTCCGCCCCGACGTCGAGAGCGGCGGCGATGGGACGGGCACCCAGATAGACGTTGGCCGAGAGCGGCTCGGCGCCGAGCCGCGCCTGGTCCAGCGCATCGCTGCCCATGAGATCGTCTCCAGACACCACTGCGACCGACATCGAGGGATCGGCCCGGCGTATCAGGTCGGCGGCGGCATGCGGATTCACCCCGCCGGCGTTGGTGATCACCTTCATCCCGGCGTCCCGATAGGCGTCGAGATTCGAGGCAATCGTCTCGATGATGTCGCGGGCGTACCCCTCGTCGGGGTCTTTCGCCATCGCCCGGCTCAGGATGGCCATCGTGATCTCGGCGAGGCCCTCATAGACGATGTAGTCGCTGCGTCCATCGGCCAGCAGTTGAGGGGTCGACAGCGAGGAGTCGCCCCAGGCGCCGGCCGCGCCCGACACGGTGACCTTCTCGGGGACAGTCATCGGGGTGAAACTAACCTCGCCAACCAGATGACCCTGTCCCCATTCACCGAGGAGCACGACCTCCTTCGCGGGTCGGTGGCGGATTGGGTGGACAAGGAGATCGCCCCCCATCTCGCCGACTGGGAACAAGAGGGCGACTTTCCCAACGACGTGTTCCGCCGGGCCGGAGAGCTCGGCTTTCTCGGTCTCGCCTTCCCCGAGTCGGCCGGGGGACAGGGTGGGGACTATTGGGCGCAGGTGGTGTTCCTCGAAGAGGTGGGGCGGGTCAGCCAGGCCATCGCCATGGTCCTGTCGGTACAGACCGACATGGCCACACCGCCCATCCTCGAGTTCGGGACCGGCGAGCAGGTCGACCGCTGGCTGAAGCCCGCCCTGCGCGGGGAATTGATCGGAGCCATCGGTATAACCGAGCCCGACACCGGCTCCGATATCGCCTCGATCCGCACCCGGGCGGTGAGAGACGGGGACGAGTGGGTGCTGAACGGCTCCAAGATGTACATCACCAACGGAGCACGCGCCGACTTCATCACCATGGTGGTCAGGACCGGCGAGGGCGACGAGGACGACCCGTGGGGTGGCATCTCGATGTTCATCGTCGACACCAGCCTCCCGGGGTTCACCCTGTCGAAACGACTGGCGAAATCGGGGATGAACCTGTCGGACACCGCTCTTCTCTACATGGACGACATGCGGCTCCCCGCCGACGCACTGCTCGGGGTGAAGGGTGAGGGTTTCAAGCAGATCATGTGGGAGTTGCAGGGGGAGCGGCTCGGGGTCTCGGTGTTCGGTGTCGCCGGTGCCCGTGCCGTGCTCTCAGAGGCAGTCCGCTACGCCAAGGCCCGTCAGGCTTTCGGCCGGCCCATCGGCCAGTTCCAGGCCGTATCTCACCGTCTCGCCGACATGGCCACCGAGGTGGAGGCGGTTCAGGCCCTCATCTACGAGTGTTGCGACCTATGGAACCGGGGGGTCTACGCCACCGAGGAGGTGGCCATGGCCAAGCTCGCCGTCGGCCGCCTCTCCAACGAGGTAGCCAACGAGGCCGTCCAGACACTCGGCGGCGCCGGCCTGGTGGAGGGGTCGTTCATCTCACGGGAGTGGCTGGGGATGAGGATCGGCCGCATCGGAGGCGGCTCAGATGAGGTGCAGCGTCAGATCCTCTCCCGCATCATGGGGATCGGATGAGCGGACTCGAGCCGTTGTTCCTGGAGGAGCACGAGGCTTACCGGGAGGCGGCACGGATGTTCGTGGCCAACGAGATCATCCCTCACGCCGAAGCCTGGGAGGAAGCCAGAGACTACCCCCGCGACCTGTTCGCCAAGGTGGCGTCGGCGGGGTTCTTCGGCGCCAAGTTCGCCCCGGAGTGGGGTGGGACCGGGCCTGACTATGCCGCTGAGGCCGTGTGGATCGAGGAGCTCTCCAAGGGTCTCACCTACGGGACCGCCAGCGATCTCGGGGCGCACAGCCAACTCGCCGCCCTCTACATCGATCGATTCGGGAGCGACGACCAGAAGGACGGCTACTTGCGTCCTTCGATCGAAGGACGGCTGATCGGAGCCCTGGCTGTCACCGAGCCCGGTGCCGGTAGCGACGTCAACGCCATCCAAACTCGGGCCCGGCGCTACCGCGGCGTTTGGGTCATCGAAGGGTCCAAGGTCTTCATCACCAACGGCTCGTGGTCCGACTACGTGGTCGTGGCGGCGCGCACGTCGGACGACCCGGGTCACGACAACATCTCCCTCTTCATAGTCGACGCCGACACTCCCGGCTTCGAGCGCACCCGGATGAACCTGATCGCCTGGCAGACCTCGCACACCGGAGAACTGTTCCTCACCCAGGTGAGGGTCCCCGACGAAAACCGTCTCGGAGAGGTTGGTGCCGGGTTTCGCCAGATCATGGCCAATTTCCAGTGGGAGCGTCTGATGATGTCCCTGGCCGCGGTCTCCCTGGCAGAGTCGGCGCTGGCCATGGCGATCTCCTACGCCCGGGAGCGCAACGCTTTCGGGCGGCCCATCATCAGGTTCCAGGTCTGGCAGCACCGTTTCGCCGACCTGGCCACCAGGATCCGAACCGGGAAGGCCCTCACCTACCGGGCGCTGCGAGCCCACATCGCCACCGAGACCGGGAACCCGGTCCCCCGGGAGGAGCTGGTGCGGCTCACCTCCATGGCCAAGCTCTACACACAGCGTCTCGCCTGGCAGGCGGCGGACGAGTGCGTCCAGGTCCATGGTGGTGCCGGTGCTCTGAAGGAGTACCCCGCCCAACGTCTCTGGCGGGACGCCCGGGTCGGCACCATTGGCGGGGGCACCGACGACATCATGCGCAACATCATCGCCGGGACCATGGGTCTCGGCGTCTCCTGATCACTTCGGATGTTCAGAGGCCGATGATGGGGCTGTCCTCACCGGGGGTCCCTCCCATGGCCCTGTATGGCGATGATGCGGCCGCCAGGTGACGGGCGGTGGCGGCGCCGAGGCCACGGCTGCCGCCGGATATCAGGGCAACTCTGCCATCGAGAGGACGTGAGCCGTCGGCCATGACGGGGCCCTAGACCCTGGCCCACCAGCGCAGAGTCCCCACCTCCTCGAACCCAACCCGCTCATAGAAGGCGGTGGCCGCGTCGGTGACCACCCGTGCCCTGTGCATGCCAGCGGCCTTCATCTTGGCGAGGCCGTGGTAGATGAGGGCGCGCCCGATTCCTTGGCGTTGGTAGTCGGGATGGGTGCCGAACGGCTCGATCTGTGCCAGACCCGAACTGTCCGCCCACCACACCATGAACGACGCGATCACACCGTCGGGATCGACGGCCACGAGGTCGCGCTCGCGCACATATGCGGGTGAGCGCATGAAGTTGAGATATCGCTGCAGGTGCATGGCCGACGGCATCGTCGATTCGAAGGCAGCATGTGACGCGGCACGACGGGCGTTGGCCTCCGCCTCGCCGGCGACGGGGCGCACACTCCATCCGGCCGGGACCCAGGCCGGGGGGAGCGTTCCGGAGAGGTCCCAGCCATGGCATCGGTTCGACTCAGCCGGCCGGTAGCCGTCTCTCTCGAGGGCAGCAACCAGCTCCCGGTCGTCGTCGATGACCCAGCCGATGGTGCCCTTCCCACCCAGACGTCGCTGCGCCCAGTTCAGCAACGGAAGACGATCGACGCCGGGCCGGGTGAAGACGGCGATCTCGTGTGACGACCGTGAGTCGATGGTCACGAAACCCGACTCGCCCTGAAGCCAGGTGGAGATGTGGTCGGGATGACGCGGGTCGCCGTGATGGAGCCACCAGTCGAAGTCGCCGGGATGGATGTAGTACCGGTCGGTGTCTGCCGCGAGGCCCTCCGACAGGACGTCCCGGATCAGCAGGATGTCGTCCAGGGTGGCTGGTCGAATACCGGGAGCGAGAGGGTCTGCCAGCGCGGTGACTCTCAGAGCGTCGTCACCGATTCCATGGCTGGCGGCACCGAGCCGGGCCATCGCCACGTACCAGTCGTAGGGCCCGGTCGAGGCCGGGTCTCCCTCGTAGCTGTAGACGAGGGTGGGGTGGCCAGCCACTTCCACCGACACTGCGGTGTATCGGGGCTCGGCCGTGTCGAGGGCCGAGCGATCGTCGTCGTCGATCCGGTAGACCACTCCTTCCACCATCCCTCCCGGTGCCGGACGGATGTTGAGCTTCGCCGATCCGTCCGTCGATGGCTTGTCGTAGGTGAGGCGCCACCCTTCGACGGTGGCGGTTCCGAGGGGGACGGCAGACGGGCACCGGCTTCTCATCTGCGGGGTCCACAAGTTCGAGCCGTAGGCGAAATAGCGAAAACTCACTCCGGGATCCAATCCTCCAGTGGGATTCCCAGACCGTCGGCGATGCGGTTGGCATATGCGAAGTAGCCGACCACCTCGGCGATGTGGAGGATGTCGAGGTCACCGAACCCAACGTCACGTAGCGACCGGATGTCGTCCTCGGTGATGGAGGCAGGCTCCCGGGTCAGTTTCACGGAGTAGCGGAGCATGGTCTTTCGCCTCTCCGAGATCCTCGCCGTCTCGAAGCCCGCTTCGATCTCGTCGGTCAGGTCGTCGTCCCGAAGCAGCCGGCGCAGACCGCGCCGGTGATGGGTCACTCAGTAGTGACACTCGTTCACCTGGGACACGACGACGGCGATCATCTCCCGATCCACCTTGCGCAGGGTCTTCGTACCCCTCATCGCCTGACGGTAGAGACTGTTGTGCGCGTCGAGACTCCCCGGGTCGAGGGCATGGATCCGCATGATCCAGTCCACCCGATCGTGAACGGGATCGACCACCTGAGGCTTGAGGTCGTCGAACTCCGGTCCCCACTCGTCTTCGTGCGGCGCGTCGATCCAGGGCATCAGTTCGGAAGATACGTGATTCAGCCGAGGTCCCTGGCCAGGAGGTCGTCGTAGGTCTCACGCCGGACCACGAGACGTGCCTCACCGTCCCTCACGAACACGACGGGCGGGCGCAGCACCATGTTGTAGTTCGATCCCATCGAATGCCCGTAGGCGCCGGTGACCGGGGTGGCCAGGATGTCGCCCAACTCCAGGTTGGAGGGAACGGAGCCTCTCCACACGATGACATCGCCCGATTCACAGTGCTTGCCGACCAGCCTGATCTCCCGGTCGCGAGCGGCGGTGGTCGCCCGGGGGAGGAACACCTCGTAACCACTGCCGTATAGGACCGGACGCGGGTTGTCACTCATCCCGCCGTCCACCGACACGTAGGTGCGGACACCGGGGATGTCCTTGATCGTCCCCGCGGTGTAGAGGGTGATGGCCGATCGCGCCACGATCGCCCTCCCCGGCTCGGCGGTGATCCGCTGGCGGATGCCGGCCGACTCCGCGGCCGAGCGGATCGTCGCACCCCATTCGGTGATCGTCGGCGCCGACTCACCTTCGACATAGGGGACACCGAGACCACCCCCGATGGATAGCTCCTCGACGTCGAGGGGAGCGACGAACCCGGCGAGCACGTCGACCGTCTTCGAGAACGAGGTCACGTCGAACACCTGGCTGCCCACGTGGGCGTGGAGGCCGACGAGATGGAGAACGTCCGACCTGGTCACCCGGTCGACAGCCTGGCCAGCATGACCCCCGGCGATGCTGATCCCGAACTTGGAGTCGGTGGCACCGGTCTGGAGAAAGTCGTGGGTGTGCGCCTCGATGCCCGGGTTCACCCGGATCATCACCCGGGCGGTGGCCGCCTGATGGCGGAGGATCGACTCGAGCTTGTCGATCTCGCTCATCGAGTCGATGACGATCCTCCCCACTCCCGCGTCGATCGCCGCCGCCAATTCTCGCAGCGACTTGTTGTTGCCGTGGAAGACGAGGCGTTGGGCCGGGACCCCGGCGGCCAGGGCGACGTGGATCTCCCCGCCGGTGGCGACGTCGAGATCCATCCCCTCCTCCACGGCGAGACGCGCCATGGCCGTGCACAGGAACGCCTTCGTGGCGTATGCCACCCCGTCGGGGAAGGCAACCACCGCCTCGCGACATCGCGCCCGGACGTGGTCCTCGTCGTACACGAACAGGGGTGTGCCGTACTCGGAGGCGAGCTCGATGACATCGCACCCCGCCACCGACAGCCGCCCGTGGTCGTCGACGCTGGAGTTGTCCGACAGGAGATGCCAGGGAAGGGCACTCACCCGGACACCCAGAAGCGAACCCAGGGTTGTAGACACCGCTCAGCGGGGCCTGGAACCCTGGGTTCGCGGATAGCGGTCACCTAGTTGCTGAAGGTGACGCTGAATGCGGGAGCCCAGCGGGTCACCACCCGGCCATAGCACTCGCCGGCACGCATCATGTCACCCTCCTCGAGGGCGTCGATCGACTGGTTGACCTGCTCACACGAGTCGTCGAGAACCAGCTCATGGGGGTCGAAGAGCTCCGAGACCTCGCCGTAATCCAACTCCAGCATCGACTCATCGGGGAACTGACCCAGCCAGCCGAGCACTTGACCCAGCTCCTCGGCGGGACCGGCGAACACTCCGATCTCCGTGAGCACGTCATGGGCGCGCTCGATCCGCTCTCGTGCCCGGGTGATGTCGGTCCTGAACCGGATCCGGGGGCCCGAAGGCCCCTCGTACACCTCCTTCTCGGAAGGTTCGAAGGCCGCGAACCACCTCACCGGGACATGCCACGCCGAGGTGAGGATGTGGGAGCGATGCTCGGGATGATTACGGTGATACGCCTTGAGCTCCCGGTCGGCGGCGCGGGCGGCATCCTCGGGGATGAGGCCCACCCCGAGTCCGCGGAAGGCGTTGGCGAAGGCCACGGTCGATTCGAGCACGCGAAGACGGAGATTGCGGGGACAGACCAGTCGGCGCCCATCCCACTCGACCGTCCAGTGGCTATCACCTTCCTCTTCGGAGAGGATGCCGTAGCTGCGGACGAATCCCGGGACAGGATCGCTCGACCCGAACACCTCCGGCGAATAGACCCTGAAAAACGCTGATTTCGTCACTCTTTCATCCTCGCACAAAGCGACTCCAACCTGCCGGGGGCGCAAGGGCCGTTGCCTCTGTAGTATCGGGGGCGATCCGTTCTAGTTTCGAGGAGGTCAGAACGTTGGGCGTATTCGACGCCGTAGCCATCGAGGGTCACGAGCAGATCGTCCACGGCTACGACAAGGTATCTGGCCTCAAGACGATCATCGCCATTCACAGCACGGCATTGGGTCCCGCTCTCGGCGGGACCCGTTTTTATCCATACGAATCCGAGGCGGACGCTCTCGTGGACGTTCTCCGCCTCTCCAAGGGCATGACCTACAAGGCAGCGGCCGCCGGCCTCGACCTCGGAGGCGGGAAGGCCGTCATCATCGGCGACCCCCGCACGGACAAGAGCGAGCGGCTGTTCCGCGCCTACGGCCGGATCGTCGACTCCCTCCGTGGCCGATACATCACCGCCGAGGATGTGGGGACCACGACTTCGGACATGGATGTGGTCCGGCGGGAGACCCGGTGGGCGTTGGGCAGCTCCGTCGCACTCGGAGGCTCGGGCGACCCTTCGCCCGTCACCGCGCGGGGGCTCCTCGCCGCAGCAAGGGCCGTGGCCCAGAAGCTCTGGGGTGATCCGGATCTCACCGGGCGACGGTTCGCAGTCCAGGGTGTCGGCAAAGTGGGGTCGGCTTTCGTCAACCTCCTCGTCGAGGCGAGGGCAGAGGTGATCATCACCGATGCCTACGATGCCGCGATCCAGGCCGCAGTCGAAACCTACGATGTCAAGCCGGTGGATCCCGACGAGGTCTACGAGGTCGACTGCGACTTCTTCTCCCCATGTGCTCTCGGTGCCGGCCTGAACAAAGAGACCATCCCCCGGCTGAGCTGTCGCGCCGTCGTCGGAAGCGCCAACAATCAGCTCGCCACCGACGAAGACGCCGACCGTCTCGCCGCCCGTGACATCCTCTACGCCCCCGACTTCGTCGTGAACGCGGGCGGCCTGATCAATGTCTACGACGAGCTCCACGGATACTCGAAGACGCGAGCGTTGCATCGGGTCGACTCGATCTTCGAGGCCACCCTCAACATCCTCGACACCGCCGAGGAACACGGCATCAACCCCAACGAAGCGGCGGTCAAGGTCGCCGACGAGCGAGTCAAGGACATCGGAGACCTACGTAGATTCCGTCGCAGCGGCGACGACAGGAACTGACCAGGCAGGCCACTGGATGCCGAATACGGAGGAGACACCCAGACACCGCGGCCTCGGTCTCTCCGCCGAGCAGGTCGTCGAGATGTACCGGCTGATGCTGATGACCCGGAAGGTCGACGACCGCATGTTCGCCCTGCAACGACAGGGTCGAGCCGCATTCGTGCTCGGCTCTTCGGGCCATGAGGCCATTCAGGTCGCTTCGGTGTTCGCCCTGGACACCGAGCGCGACTGGGTTCTCCCCTACTACAGGGACATGGGCGTCGGGCTCGCCTGGGGGTTCACCCCCCTCGAGGTGTTCCTGGCGGTGTTCGCCAAGAAGGACGACGTCTCCTCCGGCGGTCGGCAGCTGCCCAGCCACTGGTCGGATCCCCACCGCCGTGTCTTCACCCAATCCTCGGTCATCGGCACCCAGTTCCCCCACGCGGCTGGTATCGCTCATGGCCTGAAGCTGAGGGGTGAAGGTGAGATCGCAGTGGTGTACGGAGGGGAGGGAGCAACCTCCGAGGGAGACTGGCACGAGGCGATGAATTGGGCCGGTATCCACGACCTCCCGCTCATCTTCGTGATCGAGAACAACCACTATGCCATCTCGGTGCCCGCCGAGGAGCAGGTGGCCGGTGGTGTGGCCGAGCGGGCAGCGGGATATGGGTTCCCGGGACACGAGATCGACGGCAACGACCCCTTCGAGGTCCTGGAGACGATGCAAGCCGCCGTGGAACGCGCCCGATCAGGGCAAGGGCCGTCCCTGGTCGAAGCCGACACGTATCGCTACTACGCCCACACGTCGGACGACAACGACGCCCTCTACCGGAGCCGGGAGGAGGTGGAGCGATGGCGCAAGAAGGACCCGCTGGGCCGGTTGAAGCAGTACCTCATCGAAAACCGGCTCCTCACCGAGGCGCGGGAGAAGGAGCTCGAGAACGAGGTGGTCGAAGAGCTGGCAGCTGCCGTCGAGGAGGCCGAGGCGGCGCCCAACCCCGACGAGCCCACCACCAGGGTCTACGCCCGGGTCATCACTCCCGGACCCGCGTCGACCGAGCCGGAGCCCGAGGTCGAAGGAGAGTCGATCAACCTGATCACCGCGATCAACCGCACCCTCCACGAAGTCTTCGAGCGCAACGACGACGCCATCCTCTTCGGCCAGGACGTGGCCCGTCGCAAGGGCGGGGTGTTCAAGGCCACCGAGGGTTTGACCGAGAGATTCGGCCCGGAGCGCTGCTTCAACGCACCAATCGCCGAGTCTTCGATCATCGGCTGCGCCATCGGGATGTCGGCGACCGGTTTCAAGGTGATGCCGGAGATCCAGTTCGCCGACTACATCCATCCCGCCTTCAACCAGATCGTCTCGGAGGCGGCGAGGGTCAGCTTCCGCTCCGACGGCCGGTGGAACGTCCCGATCGTCATCAGGGCGCCTTACGGGGCCGGCATCCACGGCGCCCAATACCACTCCCAGTCGATCGAGTCTTTCTACGCCCATGTCCCGGGGTTGAAGGTGTTGGTGCCCTCCACCCCGGCCGACGTCAAAGGCCTCTACCACGCCGCGTTCGAGGATCCCGACCCGGTGTTGATACTCGAGCCCAAGAAGCTGTATCGCCTGGCGAAGGGCCCGTTTCCCGAAGGTGAGCACGAGGTGCCGCTAGGCAAGGCGGCGATTCGGCACGCCGGCCGCGACCTCACCATCATCGCCTACGGCGCGATGGCTCACTTCGCCATGGAGGCAGTCCCCCTCCTCGAGGACCTGGACATCGACCCGGAGGTCATCGACCTGAGGACTCTCAAGCCGCTCGACTGGCCCACCATCGAGGAGTCGATCAAGAAGACCTCTCGGGCGCTCATCATCCACGAGGACAACGAGTTCGTCGGATACGGAGCCGAGATCGCGGCCCAGATCGCCGACAAGACCTTCGAGTGGCTCGACGCCCCGGTCAAGCGCTACGGGCTTCCCGACGTGCCGCTCATGCCTTACGCCGGCTCCCTGGAGAACGCCCTGTATCCCACCCCCGAGTCGATAGTCGAGCGCGCCCAGGAGTTGGCCAAGTACTAGCGGCTCTCCTCCACCAGACGAGCCAGCTTGTCGAGCGACATCCGCCAGCCCAACTGGTTGGCTTCGGGACTGACCCCGGGAGGCAGGTTCTCATGGGTCCCGACCAGATCCGTTGCACCCTCCCTATTGCGAGAGAGTGAATAGGTGATGGTCATCTCGCCGGCGAGGTCGGAGGTGTCGGTCTCGAACTCGATGACCTGGATCACCTCCCGGCCCGGTACCAACTTCACGAACCGACCCTCGAAGGTGTCGGTGCTCCCCTGCGTCTTGCCGGCGGCCGACGGGTCGTCGTAGGTGAGCGAAATGCGGAACCTGCCGTCTTCGCGTGCCTCGAACCCGTGGACCTCACTGGTCATGCCGTCGGGCACCATCCATTGCTGCACCGCCTCGGGATCGATCAGGGCCTCGTAGACCCGAGCCGGCGGAGCCTCGATGCGTTTGACCACCCGTGTTGTCGCCATGAGACAAGGGTAAGGCTCGGTCACGCCCCGAAACCGACCAAAGACTCTGTCACCCGAAAACGGGGTCTGATACGTCTAATGAGCATGAGACGAAGCACAACGGCACTCCTGGCTGCGCTCGCCATGCTCGCCGCGGCATGCGGGAGCGATGTGGGCGATGCCACGACCACCACTGCCGCCTTGACGACGAGCACGACACAGCCCACCACGACCACGGTCGCCGCACCGACGACGACTGCCGCACCAACCACCACCACGACGGCTCCGGGACCGACCACGACGACCCTCGCCGGGGAGCCGATCGACTTCGGGCCCGCCGCCGGTGACGTGCTCATGGTCATCGGGGTACGCCACGACGACGTCCTCAATCTTCGGGCGGCACCCGGAGCCGATCAGCCCATCCGCGACGAGATCCCGCCCACCTACTCCGATTTGGTGGCACAGGGGAACACGCGCGACCTCTCCCCAGGGTTCTGGATCGAAGTCGACTACGAGGGGACAGAGGGCTGGGTCCACATGAGCTTCGTCGCCTACGAGGGCGTGGTCACCGACGAGACCGCTGCCGTCGTCGCCGAACTGGGCGAGAGGCCGGTGGAGCCCACCATGACCGATCTGGGTGAGCTGGTGGCGTCTGTCTTCGCATCCGAGGAAGAGCCCGAGTCGGACATCGTCCAGGTGACGCCGGTCTCCGAAGGTGACCTCGCCGAGGTCACCTTCGACGTGATCGGTTTGGGGGACGATTCCGTCGGTGGCTTCCGTCTCCACGTGTTCGCCGAGGAAGTTACCGGCGGCTTCAGCCTGAGGTCGGTGGAAGTCACCACGCTCTGCAGCCGCGGCGCCACCGAAGAGGGCCTCTGCGTCTGACCGAAACCATTCTGTGAGGGTCTACCGACACACCGTGTCCACAGACCCTCACAGAACGGTGGTCACTGCCTCTTGGCCAGGTCTCGGAGGATCTGCTGGGAGGCGAAGCGTCCCGGTGCCCCCATGACACAGCCACCCGGATGGGTACCCGAGCCGCACTGGTAGTAACCCTCGATGGGGGTTCGGTACTGGTTCCAGCCCGGGGCGGGGCGGAAAAAGAACATCTGCGGGGCGAGGAACTCCCCGGCGAAGATGTTGCCCTCGGTCAGGCCGACGGTCCTCTCGATGTCGAGAGGGGTCACCACCTCACGGTGCAGCACGAGATCGTCGAAACCGGGGAAGATCTCCTCGAGACGGGACTGGACCACATCCCCGAGGTTTTCCCGCTCGGTGTCCCAGTCGCTCTCGCGGAGGTGATAGGGGGTGTATTGGATGAAGCTGGACATCACGGCCTTGCCCGGCGGCGCCATGTCGGGGTCGACGTTCGACTGGATGCAGGCGTCGATGTACGGGCGCGAGCTGTACCAGCCGTACTTGGCGTCATCGAAGGCGCGCTCGAGGTAGTCGAGACTGGGCCCGATGTTGATGAAGCCCCGATAGTGGTCGGAGCGACCTTCGAGCCCGGGGAAGGTGGGGTTGGAGTCGAGAGCGAAGTTCACCTTGGCCGACGTCCCCTGGAACTTGAACCGTGCGATGTCGTCGACGAGGTCGGTGGGCAACGCGCGAGGGTCGACCAGTTGCATGAAGGTGCGTCGCGGGTCGAGGGCGCTCACCACCGTCGTCGCCCGGAACTCCGTGCCATCTTCCAGCGCAACGCCGATGGCCCGTCCGTTCTCGGTGATCACTGAGTCGACCGGCGACTCCAGCCGGATCTCGGCCCCGAAGGACTCCGCCGCCCGGGCCAGGACCTGGGTGAATCCGCCGTTGCCGCCCTTGTGGAAAGCCCAGGTGCCGTAGGCAGAGTCGTGCTCACCGAACGAGTGGTAGAGCAGGACCAGGCCCGAGCCCTGGGAACGGGGACCGACCTTGCTCCCGATGATCCCCGAGCTGGCGAGCCAACCCTGCATGATATCCGACTCGAAGTAGTCCTCGAGGATGTCGGCGGCGCTGCCGGTGAGGAGACGCACCAGGTCGTGCAACACCCGCGGGGGGAGGTCGGACAGGTACCCGCCGATCGCAGCCATCCGCGCCCGCTCCTCCGGATCCTTGGAGGTGATGTCGGGTGGTATCGAGTCCATCAACGGTCGGATGGCGTGGACCACCTGATCCATCATGTGCCCGTAGGCGTCGTAGGCATCGGCGTCGTGCTTCGAATGGCGGGCGATCTGGTGATGGTTCTCGCCCTTGTCCTTCCCGAGCAGCAGATAGTCGCCGTCCTCCATCGGCGCGAACGTGGAGGGCATCGACAGAGGCATGAACCCGTGTTTGGGGAGCTCGAGCTCCTGGATGATCTCCGGCCGGAGCAGGCTCAACGCATATGAGAACGTGGTGAAACTGAAGCCCGGGTGGAGCTCCTCGGTGATGGCCGCGCCTCCGACGAGATGTCGCCGTTCCAGGATCAGCGTCCTCAGCCCCGCCTTGGCGAGATAGGCACCGTTGACCAGCCCGTTGTGCCCTCCACCGACGACGATGGCGTCGTATTCGTTCCTGTCACCCATGGCTCACCTCAGGCAGTCTTTCTCGCCGGGTCGTAGAAGGGGATTCTGGTCACTATCGAGTCGACCACCTCGTATCGATGGTCGATGGTCACCTCCAGCCCGACCTTCGTCCCCCTGGTGGCATGGTCGGGTCGAATCCGGGCGATGCCTATGTGACGTTGCAGCACCGGGGAGTAGACGAAGCTGGGCACGTACCCGATCCGCTCCAGCTTCTCGTCGTACAGCATCATCCCACCGTGAACCGGAGCGTGGTCTTTGGGCGTGATCAGGCCGCGCTCGTTGTGGACCCTTGCCCAATGCTCCCAGTCGACCACGACCCCGGTGGTCTTCCACCGTGAGGTGTTCTCGGCCATCTCCCGCTCGATGGCGCTTCTGCCGACGAACGCCCGGTCGTCGCGGGTGAGGTCGCCCACCATCCATCCCATGTTGAGTTCCAGCGGAGTGGCTCTCTGGTCGTCGTTCCAGGCGAACCGGGCCGAGTCGAAGTCGACGTGAAGGAGCAGGAGACCGGCTTCGATCCGGGTGATCAGCAACGCCGTCTGGCCGACGGGGATACCTCCTCGAGGCGTCGCCGCCTCGAACAGCCGGTCCCACACCTCGATGGCGTCGTCGGACTCGACCCAGATCTCATAGCCGAGATCCCCGGTGAAACCGGTGCGTGAGACGATCACCGAGGCGTCGCCGATCTTCGCCGGGGCGACGTGGAAGTAGCCCAGGTCTTCGAGATCGGGGTCCAATCGGCTCACGATCTCTCTGGCACGGGGCCCCTGCAACGCAAGGGCGCCGTACTGCTCGGAGACGTCCTCGATGACCACTGCGAGACCGGTCGCCAGGCCGTCGAAGTAGGCGAGATTGGGCTGGGCGGTGGTCAAGAGAAACTCGTCACCGGCCAGCCGCATGATCACTCCGTCCTCCAGAACCCAACCTTCGTCGTCCACCCAGGCCGTGTAATGCGCCCGTCCGGGCCGGCACCGGCGGATGTCGCGGATGAGCACACCGGCCAGATAGCGCTCGGCGTCGGACCCGTGGATGCGGTACTTGAAGAGAGGAGAGGTGTCGAAGATCCCGGCCGAGTTCCGGATGGCGAAGTACTCGAACTTGTCCGACATGAGATAGCGGTCAGCGGCGAGATACCCGGCCCAGTGACTCCAGAGACCGCTGTCGTTGGCGACGCTGGTGCGGGGGTGGAACGGGGTGTGGCGGATCATGTGAGACGTTCTCTCGGCGAGATTCGGAAAAGGTAGCCGTCGGAAAGGGGGCGGTGTGGCCGGCGTTGGCTCGCCTACTCTCGGAGTCGGCATGCACGCTGAGGGTCTTTGAGAGAAAGGCGTCTCTTGGTCGGCTTGGCATGGGTGGCCGTGGTCGCCATCGCGCTCCTTGGCCTGCTCTGGATTTCTCAACGGAGCCTGATATATCTCCCTTCCGGGACAGTGCCCGCTCCACCGGCAGGTGTCGATGAGGTCGATTTCGAGACCGAGGATGGGCTGGTCCTGTCCGCATGGTCCCTCCAAGCCCACGAATCACGAGGCACCGTGGTGGTGTTCAACGGGAACGCCGGGAACCGGGCCCATCGCCTCCCCCTCGGAGTGGCACTGCTCGAAGCCGGCTATTCGGTTCTCCTCACCGACTACCGCGGCTATGGAGGTAACCCCGGCTCACCGTCGGAGGAGGGTTTGGCGTCGGATGCTCGGGCCGCGTTGCGGTTCGTTCAACAGTCCTCGGACACACCGGTGGTCTATTTCGGCGAGTCACTCGGCGCCGGGGTTGCGATCGGTCTGGCCACAGAGGAGCCTCCTTCCGGGCTGATCCTCCGCTCTCCCTTCGTCTCACTGCCCGACGTCGCTTCGGTCCACTACCGCTGGCTACCGACGGGGATGTTGCTCCGGGATCGGTACCCGAACATCGATCGGGTCGGCGAACTCGGGGCACCGACCCTCGTCGTCGCCGGGTCGGAGGACCGCATCGTCCCGGCGGATCAGAGCGTGAGGATCTACGAAGCAGCCGCCGAGCCGAAGGACCTGCTCGTCGTCGATGGGGCGGGTCACAACGACCGCTCTCTGCTCGACGGTGAGGAGATGATCGGGGCCATTCTTCAATTCCTCGACACCCACCTGAGGTGACGGCAGGCCCGCGCCCGGCTAGCGCCGCTCTCCGATCCAATCGGCGACGATCGTCGGGAACAGCTGGGGACGATCTTCCTGGAGCAGGTGCCCGGCGGCGTCGACCAGCTCGAGCCGACTCCCGGGGATGAGTTGGTCGAGCCGATGGGCGTGGTCCACGGGGATCCAGTCGTCCTCCTCGCCCCAGACAATGAGTGTCGGTATCTCGATGCTCGAGTACAGGTGCTCGATCTCATCGGTGAAACGCTGGTCCGCCTGTGCGATCTGCCGATAGAAAGCGGGCTGTCCATCCGCCCCCAGCCAGGGCCCGATCAGAGCTCCGTGGATCTCGGACGACACGGGACGGTAGGAGGCCCCGGCGATGTAGGCCCCAACGAGGGCACGGTGCAGGTTGGCGGGGAGATCGGAGAACACCTCCGGGTTGTCACCCACGAGACGAAAGAACGGGGAGCCCCAGGGGCGCAACGCCACCACGTTCGCCAACAACATCGAGCTGAACGCGGCGCCGTGGAGCAGATGGGCGCGGAGAGCGACCGCCCCTCCGACGTCGTGAGCGACGATGTCCACCCGGTCCGCGCCCCAGTGATCGAGCAGGGCAGCGAGGACCAGCGACTGGGTCTGTAACGAGACGTCGGTATCGGGTTTGTCGGACTGCCCGTATCCGAGCATGTCCCACAGGTATACCGTGCTCCGATCGACGAGTCGTTCCGCAGTCCCGCGCCACACGTAGGAGGACCATGGGGTTCCGTGGCACAAGACGACCGGTGGTCCCGACCCCCGAACAGCCCATCTCACGGCATGGCCTTGCCACTCGAAATCCTCCGTGAGTTGCCAGGGCTCAGCGCTCATCGAAACCTCCGAAACGACATCCATCGGCGCTTTCGGGTTGCCAGTTGCCTATCGGACCTCCCGCTGTGGCACCTCGGGCACCACGAACCCGTGACCCAGATAGAGGTGACCCATCAGGGCGAGGAACTGATAGACCGTCCCCTCCCAGCTCGACAGGGGGCCGGGCCGGTAGCCCTGATGACGGACCCCCTTCATCACACGCTCACATGCCGTCCAGTCTTCGCGGTTGGTGATGTCCCAGAAGTCGACCGCGTAGGCGGGATCGAAGCCTTCCAGTTCGAAAGTCTCGAGTGGGAACAGCCACGAACACTCGATGAGGGTCTCGTCCGGCGACACCGGAACGAGACGATGGGTCATCACATAGTCGGGATGCATCGAGAGGAGCAGGTTGGGCACAGCGGTGACGTACCAGACATAGCGAGCCATCTCGTCGTCGAGACTCCGAAAACGGACCCCGTTCGACGCTCCGTCGAGCGACATGGTGACGGCGTGATCCTTGAGGAACATGGTCCCTCCACACCACATACCCGTGGGCTGATGATCCATACCGCTGTCGGGCGGAGTCACCTCACACAGCTCGGGGTGGATCGAGGAGCAGTGGTAGCACTCGTTGTAGTTCTCGACCACGATCTTCCAGTTGGCGTTCACCACGTAGTCGTGGATCGCCGCCGTCCGAAGATGCTGCGTCTCGTAGGGGGCGGCGAACTCGGCCAGATTGCCGAAGTGCTCTTCGACCGGTGGAGCCTGAGCGGAGAGATCGACCCATGCCCAGCCGAGATACTCGGCGACCCTGACCCCGACCAGTGGGAACTCCGACATGTCGAATCCTGGCGTCCGGGTGAACGTGGGAGCTCCTCGAAGCTGGCCATCGAACCGGTACGACCAGGCGTGATACGGGCAACGAATGAGGTGAGCGTCGATGGCATGACCGATCGGAGCCAGCTCGTGGCCACGGTGCCGGCAGACATTCGAGAAGGCGGTCAGCTTCCCTTCGGCATCACGAGCGAGGAGAACTCCCTCACCTGCGACCTCGATGGCACGGATCTGGCTGGGCCGAACCAGCTCTTCGCCACGGCCGACACACACCCAGCTGCGGGAAAAGACATTGGCCATCTCCCAGTCGAACACTTCCTGGGACAGATAGGCGTCAGCGGTGAAGGTACGGCTCGAGCCGAAGGGTGCTATCACCCTCTCGAGATCGGTCTGGTCGAGCGGTGCAGGGCTCATGTGCCAGACGATAGAACCACCCGAGGCACGGGTGTCGTTGAAGACGAGGCCGATCCCTAACCTGACAGTCCATGTCGCTGCAATCTCATCTCTCGGAGCTGGCGGGAAAGGCATTCGCCGACCTCGGGCTCCCCGCCGAACTGGGTGAGGTCCTGCCCTCCCAACGGCCCGATTTGGCCCAATTCCAGTGCAACGGGGCGATGGCGGCGGCCAAGCAAGCGGCTAAGGCTCCCCGGGAGATCGCAACCACGGTCACCGGCGCCCTGGCGAGTCACCCCGAGATCGCCGCTACTGAAGTCGCCGGCCCAGGATTCATCAACATCGACGTCACCGACGAGGCCCTGGCCGACTGGGCGAACCGCACCTCCACCGACGGGCACCTCGGGTACGAGACGGCCACCGAGCCACTCAAGGTCGTCGTCGACTACGCCGGGCCCAACGTGGCCAAGCCCATGCACGTCGGGCATCTCCGCGCCACCATCATCGGAGACTCGCTGGCCCGGCTGTTTCGCTTCGCCGGCAACGACGTGGTCCGCGATCCACACTTCGGTGATTGGGGATTCAACATGGGTCTGCTCATCGCCACGATTCAGGAACGAGGCATCGATCCCACGACGCTCACCCTCGACCAACTGCAGCGTCTCTACCCCGAGGCGACGGCACGCGCCAACGAGGACCTGGACTTCGCCGAGAGGGCTCGGCTCACCACCGTCGCTCTACAGCAGGGTGACGAGGAAGCCCTGGCCATCTGGAAGCAGATGAAGGAGGTCTCACAGGAGTCGCAACGACGTGACTTCGCCGCCCTCGGCGTGGAGTTCGACCTCTGGTACGGCGAGTCCGACGTCGCCGACCGTCTTCAGCCCGTGGTCGACAAGTTGGTGGCAGCAGGCGTCACCGAGGAATCCGAAGGAGCGATCATCGTTCGCGTCGACCTCCCCGACGACAACCGGGAATGGCCGCCGCTGATCCTGCTCTCCCGCGCCGGGGGGTTCCTCTATTCGACCACCGACGTCGCCACCGTCGAGATGAGAGTCGAGGAGCTGGGAGCGAACCTCATGCTCTACGTGGTCGATCGCCGCCAGTCCGACCATCTCAACCAGGTGTTCCGGGTGGCCCGCAAGGCTGGTATCGCCGGCGACGAGGTCGGCATGGAGCACATCGCGTTCGGGACCATGAACGGCCCCGACGGCAAGCCCTTCAAGACCAGGGAAGGCGGTGTCGTCCGTCTCGGCGACGTCATCGACATGATCAAGACCGCGGCCAGAGAACGACTCGACGAGGCACACATCGCCGAGGACTACCCCGGAGATGAGAGAGAGCAGATCGCCCGTCAGGTGGGCGTGGCCGCCCTGAAATTCGGCGATCTGATCAACAACCGGGCTTCCGACTATGTCTTCGACCCGGAACGCTTCAGCTCCTTCGAGGGCAAGACCGGGCCCTACGTCCAGTACGCCGCGGTGAGGATCAAGTCGATCCTGCGGAAGGCGGGCGAGCAAGAGCTGGAGCCGGGAGAGATCGTGGCGGCCACCGTCGACGTCGAGAGAGACCTGATGTTGGAACTGTTCCGCTTCCCGGAAGTGGTCGATCGCGCCATCCACCTTCGGGCCCCAAATCACGTTGCCGAGTACGCCCACACGTTGGCGGGGCAGTGGAACCGCTTCTGGGACCGCTGTCACATCCTCAGTGAGCCCGATCCGATCAGGCAGGCTTCGTGGCTGTCGCTGGCCGGGTGGACCGAGACCACTCTCGAGACCCTTCTCCACCTGTTGGGCATCGAGGTCCCCGACCGGATGTGACGATGGGCGTCGCCATACGGGCTGCTCGCCAGGATGACGTGGCGTCGATCGTCCCCTGGACGATGGACACGTTCAGCTGGGGCGACTACGTGCCCGATCGCATTCACATATGGCTGGAGGAGCCCGACTCGGAGGTCCTGGTCTCCGTTGATGAGACCGACACCCCCATCGCCCTCTGTCACGTGGCGATGCTCTCCCCCACCGAAGGGTGGCTGGAGGGGGCGAGAGTCCATCCCGAGAAACGGCGGACCGGTGTGGGCACGGCCCTCAACCACGCCGGGGTCGAGTGGGCCAAGAAGCGAGGCGCCCGGGTGATACGCCTCTCCACGGAAGCGTCCAACATGGCTGCGCGCAATCAGGTGAAGCGCCTCGGCTACCGGGAGGTGTCCCGCTGGCTGCACGCCGTCTTCGATGTGGATTCTTCACACCGGACGTCGGAGCGATACCGGATGCGCCCTGCTCCGGGCTCTGACGCCGAGGCGGCCTGGCTCTTCTGGGCGGTCAGCGACCTTGCCCGGGAGTCACGGGAGCTGATCGCCATCGGCTGGCAGTGGCGAACCGCCCGGCCGGGCGACGTGACCAAGGCGGCGGGAGACCTGGTCCAGTCGGCAGCCGGGTGGGCGAGCATCGAACAACCCGACGCCGACTGGATCCGCACCAACTGGATCGCCAGCACTCCAGAGGACCTGCTCGGGCTCATCGACGGGCTCCTCGATCTCGCCGCCGAGCGCGGAGTGTCCGAACTGGACATCAAGCTCCCCGATCTCCCCTGGACCTCAGAGGCGATCATCCGCTCGGGCAGTGAGCCCAACCCGGTGATCGTCCACGCCAAGCCGATCTACTGATCCATCCCGTCTCTCCGCCGACGACCTTCCCCCTCCGCCTCGCCAGCTCGGCACCTCCCCCAACGTCGCTTCGCTCCTGGGGGAGGAAATGTGGTCAGGTGAGGAGGATGAGAGCGGTGACCGCCCACACCGTGAACATGACGGG
>CAZYCX010000007.1:0-9742 GCA_964645875.1 uncultured Acidimicrobiaceae bacterium | reverse complement strand
GTGGTCAGGTGAGGAGGATGAGAGCGGTGACCGCCCACACCGTGAACATGACGGGGATCTCTGCCTTACGAGCCCAGGCGTACGAGTCGGGGGCGGCACGGGCGACCAGCGACAGGGGCACGCCCAACAGCGGCATGGCGGTCATCCCGGCCACTCCCACCACACGGAAGCCCTCGAGCCCCTGGTAGATCGGACCGGGCACCCTGTCGAGAAGACCACCGATGAAGCCATAGAGGAGGAGCGCAAGCAGACCGGAGAGGAACACGGCGAGAGTGCGTCCGATCCCAACCTCCCACAACTTGAACCCGACCAGACGGCGTCCCCGGCCCAAAGGGCCCTCGGCGGCGACACCGAGACAGAAGAGCCCGACCACCGCCAGCACGATGGCCGAGATCAGCATCTCCCCGGTGGACAGCTCTTGGGCGGTCACCTCGGCGAGGCCGAACCCTCCGATCAGGACAGCCAGCGAGAGGCCGACCAGGAGGCTCCCCACGACCATTAGCCCGACATCGGCCATGGTGCCGAAGGCCCCGTAGCCGAGGATCGCATAGCGCTTCAGCGTCTCGGTCCCGATCCGGGAAGTGCTGTTGTCCGGCACCGACTCGACCATAGCCCTAGACCTCCACCTCCGACATCAGCGAATCGAGGTACCACTCTATGGGGTGTTTGACCTCGTAGTCGGTCTCGAGATGGCTGCGCAGCTGCATCTCACATCCCGGATTGGCCGAGGCCACCCGGGTGAGCCCGGTAGCCCGAACCTGTGCCGCTTTCTGGTTGCCCAACCGGGTGGATGCTTCCGGCTGGAGCAGGGTGTAGATGCCGGCTGCGCCACAGCACAGACCCACTTCGTCGGTCTCGACGACCTCGTATCCGGCGGCGGCGAGGATGACACGCGGCTCCACCACGACGCGTTGGGCATGACGCAGGTGACACGGGTCCTGGATGGCGATCTTCCCCTTGTCGGCATCGACCCGGGGCAGGGCTCCGGCCTCGATGGCGCGGGCGACCGCCACCGTCACGTCCAGGGTCTCGGGCTGGAATCCGGGCCACTCGTAGTCGGCGAGATGGGCGGAGCACCCCGCGGCGGTGGCGACGACGAGATCGAACCCACCGAAGGCATCGGTGTTGTGACGCATATACCGGTCGGCGGCGTCGGCCTTGCCGTCGTGGGCGGCGAGGGCTCCACAACAGGTCTGCCGCTCCGGGACCGCCACCCGGTATCCGGCCTTCTCGAGGAGCGTGATCGCCGCCTGATTCACCGGGCGGAACCACTCGTCCTGGATGCAGCCGGCGAGTAGACCCACCGTTCCCCGGTCGCCCGAGCCTCCCACGTGGCCGATGGAGGATGGGGGACGGCCCTGAAGCGGACGGAGCCCATCTGCAACCCTCCGATACTTGGCCGGGGCGATGCGGGCCAGACCCAGAGTCTGCGCCACCGAGATAGCCAGCCCGCCGATTCGCATCAGCAGCCGCGACCCGAGTGCCGTGCCCAGTGCGAAGCGATTACGACGAGCACGACCCGGGAGCTGGGCGTCGATCTCGGCTCGGGTCCCTTCGAGGGCCCGCCCGTAGGGGACCAGGCCGGGGCATACCGGCTCACAGGCGCGGCACCCGAGACAGAAGTCGATGATCCCGGCGAACGACTCATCCAACTCGATCGTCCCCTCGGCCACGGCGGACATCGCATGGAGGCGACCACGGGGGGAGGCAGTCTCCCGGCCGGTGAGCCGGAAAGTGGGGCACACCGGCAAGCAGAGCCCGCATTGCACACAGGCGTTCAACTCGTCCGTGGTCGGATGGTGCGGTGTCACCCAGGGCATGGCTCTCAGATCTCCCCTGGCAATCGGCCCGGGTTCAGGATCCGTCTCGGGTCGAACTCTGCGATGAGCCGCCTCTGCAAGTCCAACCCTGCCGGTGGCATGCCCCAGGGATCGAAGTGCTGCGCATCTCCTCTGGTCATCACCAGATGTCCTCCGATCGACTCCGCCCAGGAGCGAAGCTCATCGGCTGCCTCGTGCGAGCCAGAGGCGCACCTCACCTCGCCCACGCCATGGATGGCGAGATACGACCACCGATCCGGAAGCCGTTCGATCGCCTCACCGGTCATCGCCGGGGGCACGCGTACCGACCACTCCCATGCTCCACGGGGATCGGATGGCCAGCCCAAGCCCGGGGTGGCCTTGCCATCGAGACGCTCCGCCTGTGACTCCACCTCGGCCTCGGTGCCCTGGAGGAAGACTCGAGTCGAGCCGTCGACCTCGACGACGGCGAGCGGTCTGGCTATCTCCCCGGCGCGATTTGGGTCGTCGACGACGACGGTGGCCGCTCCCGGCGGTGTCGGCCACAGCTTCAAGCACACCGAGACGATGACACCCAGCGAGCCGAAGGCGCCCACTGCCAGACGATGGAGGTCATAGCCGGTGACGTTCTTGACCACCCGGCCCCCGCTGCGCACCACCCGCCCGTCACCCGTGACCATCGTCACCTCGAGGACCCGCTCTCTGGTGGCATAGAGACGACCCCGCCGCAGGCTGGAGGCCCCGGCAGCCACCACACCCCCGATGGTGGCGTCCCCCGGTCGCTCCGGCATCACCAGGGTCTGGTTGCGCTCGGCGATCATTCCCTCGACGGTCTCGATGCGGGCTCCGGCGCCGACCACGATGGTCAGGTCGTCGGGCTCCCACGTCTCCACGTCGGCGAGCCTCTCCATGGACAGGACGAAGTCGGGTGGCACCGGTCGGCCATACCCGGAATGGGTGCCACCGCCCCACACCTGGACGATGAGCTCGCGCTCGGAGCAGTATCGAAGGATGTTCTCGACGTCGCGCACGGTCTTGGGGGCCAGGTGGAAGGCCGATTCGGGTGCCCCCGGGATCTCCACCTGGAGCCACGAGATGTGAGGGGGGTGATAGGTCAAACCCAGACACCGTCCGGCAACTCGCGGCGAACCCCGCCGAAGTCGAAGCAGCGTGATCCCTCGGGGAGAATCTTGTTGGGGTTGAACACCCCGACGGGGTCGAAGGTCTCCTTGAGGCGGGCCTGGGCGTCGAGGTCGAGCTCGGAGAAGTTCCCGCGCATGAGGTCTCGCTTCTCGACCCCGATCCCGTGCTCGCCCGACAGTGCGCCCCCGGCTCGGAGACAAAGACCCACGATCTCCTCACCGGCCTGGTGCACTCTTTCGTTGACCTCGGGATCCGAGGCGTCGAAGGCGATCAGCGGATGCAGGTTTCCGTCTCCGGCGTGGAAGACGTTGAGCATGGTCAGCTGGTAGCGGTCGGCGATCTCGTAGACGGCCTTCATCGTCTCGACGAGACGGGTCCGCGGCACGACGGCATCGTGCAGGTAGTAGTCGGGCGCCAGCTGGGCGATGGCCCCGAAAGCCGACTTGCGTGCCTTCCAGAGGAGGGCGCGATGCTCCTCGGTCTGGGCGATATCGACGGTGATGGCGTGGTTCTGACGCGCGATCTCGGCGATGATCTGGGCCTGGGACTCGACGCCCTCCACCTCGCCGACGACCTCGGCGAGAAGCACGGCGGCGGCGTCGGTGGGGATCCCGGCCTGGAGCCAGTTCTCCACCGCCTGGCACATGCGCTGGTCCATGAGCTCGAGGGCGGCGGGGACCAGGCCGGCAGCGATCACCTCGGAGACCGTGCGTGCCGCATCCTCCACACTCGGGAAGTCGGCGAGCAGGGTGCGCACGTCGGGCTCGATGGGGAGGAGGCGGACCAGCGCCCTGGTGACGATCCCCAGCGTGCCCTCCGAGCCGACGATGGCCCCCTTGAGGTCGAGCCCGGGCGGGTCGGGGGCCTGTCCACCCAAAATGGCGATCTCCCCACCGGTGAGCACCACTTCCATGCCGAGCACGTGGCTGGTGGTGCTGCCCTCGGCCAGGCAATGTGGGCCTCCGGAGTTGTTGGCCACGTTGCCGCCGATGGTGCATGCCGACTGTGATGAGGGGTCTGGGGCGAAGTGAAGCCCGTAGGGGTGAGCCGCCTTGGAGAGATCCAGGTTGATGACCCCGGCGCCTACCCATGCGGTCCGGTTCTCAGGATCGATCTCGATCTCGTTCATCGAGGTCGTCACAACGACGATGCCGCCTTCAGTGGGGCTGGCTCCGGCAGTCAGGCCGGTGCCCGCGCCGCGGGCGATGATGGGCACCCGGTGGGCCTCGGCAATCTCGACCACCGCCGCCACCTCATCGGAATCGTTCGGAAAGACGACACAGGTGGGTTGGCCGCGCATCAGTGAGGCATCCTTCGAGTAGAGGTGGAGCTCGACCGGTTCCACCATGACGTCCTCGTCACCGAGAACCGCCCTGAGATCGGCCACGAGTGTCATGGCTCCCAGGCTACCCCTATCACTTCTGACACAGAACGGGGTCAGGGCGCGCCCCAGCCCCCGCCGCCGGGGGTGAGGACCACCAGCCGGTCGCCGCGGACCACTGCGACGGTGGTCTTCCCGGCGAGACGCTCCCGGTCTCCCGAAGGGCGGATCAGCCAGTCCTCACCCACTACGCCCGGCTCCCCGCCGGCCAGGCCCCAGGGCGCGTTGCGGCGACGCTCACCCATCAGAGACAGGGTGGCGTCGGCACCGAACTCGATCTCGCGACGGATTCCGTCGCCGCCCTGATACCTCCCTGCTCCACCACTCTCAGTGCGCAGGGTGTAGGCGGTCACCCGGAACGGGTAGTGGTTGTGGAGGGACTCGATCGGAGTGTTCTGGGTGTTGGTCATCCCGGTCTGGATGCCCGACTGGCCGTCCCGGTAGGGACGGGCACCCTGGCCCCCGCCGACGGTCTCGTAGTAGGCGAAGTCGTCGTTGCCGATGAGGACGTTGTTCATGGTCCCCTGGGAGGCGGCGGGAACCCGATCGGGGGCGGCCTGCGCCAGGGCGCCCAGGAGCACGTCGGCGATGCGCTGGCTGGTCTCGACGTTTCCGGCGGCGACGGCGGCGGGCGGGCGGGCGTTGACGACCGAGCCTTCCGGAGCAGCCAGCGAGATGGGGCGGTAGCAGCCGCCGTTGGCCGGGATCGACGGATCGGTGGCAACCCGGACCGCGTAGTAGAGACACGAGCGGGTCACCGCCTCCACCGCGTTGAAGTTGGCCTCCACCTGCGAGTCGGACCCGCCGAAGTCGGCGTGCAAGCCCTCCCCGTCCACTGTGATGGCCACCCGGATGGCGACGTCCGCATCGCCGTGCTCCATGTGGTCCTCGAACCGGTAGATGCCGTCGGGGAGGTCGGCCAGCGCCGCGGTCATCCGGCGCTCTCCATAGCCCAACAGCGCCTGGGCGACCTCGAAGAACCGGCTGACGCCTTCGGCCTCCACCAATTCGGTGAGCCGACGAACCGCCACCGCGTTGGCTCCCATCTGACCGTCGAGATCCCCCCTCCGCTCCCACGGAGTCCGTGAGGCGGACACGAACGGCTCGAGGAACTCGTCGGTCCATGCCCCGTCGCTCACCGCCACCATCGGCGCCACGACATGACCCTCCTGTTCGAGCCGGACCGCATGTGCCGGCATCGAGCCGGGAGCCTCGCCTCCGACGTCGGCATGATGGGCGCGGTTGCCCACCCAGGCGATGTGCCGGCCGGCGACGAACACCGGCGCCACGATCGTCAGGTCGTTGAGATGGGTTCCGCCGTGATACGGGTCGTTGACCGCATACTGGACACCCGGGATCGGGTCGAAACGCTCCAGACACGCCTTGACCGAGGCGGGCATGGAGCCGAGATGCACCGGTATGTGCTCGGCCTGGGCCAGCATCTCTCCTTCCGGCGTGAACACCGCCGCCGAGCAATCTGCCCGTTCCTTGATGTTCGGTGACAGGGAGGTGCGACGGAGGACGACCCCCATCTCGTCGGCGATGGCGGCGAACCGGTTCCGGGCCACCTCGAGGGTGATGGGGTCGATCATCAGCCAACTCCCGCCGCGAGTCCCATCATCCCGTGACGATCTCCAGCGTCCCGTCACCCAGCACCGTGAGTCGGTCGCCGGGCTCGAGCAGCGTCGCGGAATTCTCCTCGGCGACCACCGCCGGTCCGGCGATCTCGAATCCGGCCGGAAGCGACCCACGCTCCCAGAATCCGTCACTGCCCACCGGAGCCAGGTCCTCCGGTGTTTCGGGCAGGTCGCTCCATCGAATCGGGGAGCGACCGGCGGCTACGGCGCGGAGGTTGACCAACTCCACCGAGGCATCGGGACGGTCGAAGCCGAAACGCTCGCGGTGGGCCTCGTGGAAGTCTCGCGTAAGGCGCGACCAGTCGCTCTCCATGGCCACCTCGATCTCGTGGGACTGACCGACGTAGCGCATGTCGGCAGAACCGTTGACTGAGTCCGGCGGCCGACCGAACATCTCCTCGAACTGCGCCCCGGCGTCCCGATTCACCGACTCGGACAACGAAGCGAAACTGGCGTCTCCCTCCTCGAGCATCACTGTGCGGACACTGTCGGCTCGTGGCGTGGCCAGCAAGAGGCCGAGGGCCGAGAACACTCCCGAGTGTGGTGGCACCAGGACCCGTCGGATGCCGAGACGACGGGCCAGACGGCCGGCGTGTAGGCCCCCGGCGCCACCGAAGGCGACCAGTGCCGACTGACGGGGGTCGACTCCCTCCTCCACGGAGACAGCACGCAGGGCCCTTTCCATGTGGGCGTCGACCACCTCGAGAACGCCCGAGATCACCCTCTCGACGTCGAGGTCCGCCCGCTGCGCGAGGCGCTCCGCTGCCCGTCGCCCTGCGGCGACGGCCAGCTTCACCTCTCCCCCCAAAGCGAGGTCGGGCGGGATGTGCCCGGCGAGGACGTTGGCGTCGGTCACGGTGAGATCCTCCCCACCCTGGCCGTAGACCGCCGGTCCCGGAGTGGCACCCGCCGAACGAGGCCCGACACGGAGGGCACCTCCCTCGTCGACCCAGCCGATGCTGCCCCCACCAGCTCCGATCGTCTGGATGGGGACGGAAGGGACCCGGTTCACCCGCCCCGCAACCCGATGTCCGGTTCCCACCGACAGTACTCCGCCCGATATGCGGCACACGTCGGTCGAGGTGCCACCCATGTCGAACGAGATCACCGAGTCGTGACCGTGATGGGTCCCCACCGCGGCCGCGGCCACGGCCCCACCCGCCGGGCCGGAGAGGACCAGCCTGCTCGCCACGTCCGCCGCCTCGGCGAAGGGGACCAAGCCACCCGCCGAGGTCATCACCAGGCGAACGGGAATGTCGAGACGGTCGTCGAGGGAGGTCAGGTACTTGGCCACGGAAGTGGTCAGATATGCCGAGAGCACCGTGGTGGCGAACCGCTCGTACTCACGGAACTCGGGTGAGACCACCGAGGAGAGGACCGTGGGCAGTGAGACCTTCCCCGCCAGCGCCCTCTCGTTGGAGCCGTCTCGAAAGGAGTCGATGAGGGCGATGGCGACGATCTCCGCTCCGGTGACCTCGTCTGCGGAGGAGAATCGGCGGTCCCGGTGCACCAGTGGACGAGGTCGGTCGACTGAGACGTCGTACAACGAGGGCCGGTCCTGACGACCGATCTCGATGAGGTCCTCGTAGCCGGGATCGGTGAGCAGCGCCACCTCTGCACCGGTCTCCTCGAGCAGTGTGTTGGTGGCAGCGGTCGTGCCGTGGAGGAAGACGTCACCATCTGCTGCGGCGACGGCCGATGCCACGCCATCCGACTGATCGGGGGTGGTCGGGACCTTCAGCCCCGTCAGCGCCCCGTCGCGCAGCACCACGACGTCGGTGAAGGTGCCGCCCACATCGACGCCGATGATGCTTGCCACTGGTTACGCTCGGTGGGAAATGGCGATCACAGTCGAGCCCACGCCCAATCCCAATGCGTTGAAGTTCTCGGTCGGGGAGCCGATCGGCGGCCCGGGCACGTACGTCAAGGGGGCCGAGCCGGAGGAGGAGTTCCTGGCCGCTCTGCTCGGGCTGGACGGGGTGGCCAGTGTCTTCTTCACCGCCGACTTCGTGACCATTTCCAAGACTCCAGACGGATCGTGGGATGCGATTACACCCGAGGCAACGGCGATCCTAGAGAGCCACTTCGGCGACTGAGTCAGGGGAGGATGGTCACCGGCCGTCTGACACCGTCGGGGCCTTCTGTCATCACCACCACCTTCCACGTCCCGTCTTCTCTGACCGTTCCCCCGATGACGTCGCCGTATTCGGCCTCGAGTTGAGCTGCGAGCGGCTCGGGCAGCGGAACAAGACCGGCCTCGGAGGGTGATCCGGGGTCCGCGGTGGCCACCAGAGGTGCCGCGGTGACCCTCGCCGCTCCGTCGTCCCCGATCGTCACCTCGACCGTGACCACCTGGGGAGCCTGACGAGCGAATCCCGAATCTCCGCGGGATACCAACGACCTGACCAGGACCTCCACGTCGAACGTGACCGGACCGATCTGGGTCATCTCCCTCACCCCCGCCCAGTCGACGAACACCTGGGTTCCCTCGGGAGCATCCGGGGTGGGGAGACCGGCGGGAAGGAGCATCCCGAGCACTTCTGTGGAACGCTCCGACCCGTCGAAGGCAACGTACTCGACGGCGAACCACTCGGCGTGGCTGGCGGCCTGACCGGCGAGGAGGTCGGGATCGACGGCATAGAGATCGGCTTCGGCCACCACGATCGGGCTGGTCACCGTCGATGGAGTCGGCTCCGGGCTCGACGTCACGGTGGCGGGCGGAGCCGTGCTGGCCTCGACCGCCTCGGGTGGCGGAGGGGCTGCGGGTTGGTTCCTCATGAACGAGTAGGCGAGGGCACCGAGGACCACTGCACCGGCGACCGCATAGACCAGCCATTGACGATCTCCGCCCTTTTTCTCGAGGGTCTCCCAGGGGATCCGCTCGTAGACCTCGTCGCGTTCTTGCTCCATCCCTCGAACGTAATGGGGCCCCGAAAGCCGGTTCAAGAGGGTCGTGAGAGCGCGGAACGAAGACGCAGGATCTACGGGAACCGTCCGGGGCTTGGCTAACGTCTCTTTGGTAATGGCAGTCAACCCCGACCCGAAACCGGGCCGTTGGATCCTCCCCCTGGTCGTGCTGGGGATGATCGCATTCACCTACTTCTTCGTGCGCGAGCTGCCGGAAGCCTCCACGGACACCACCCTCGTCGCAACTCCGGACACCACGACAACCACCACCGCCGAGGGAGACGGCACCACGACGACCAACCCCCAGAGCACGCTGGATCCCGAGACACAGGCCTACCTCGACGAGGTCGACGCGATCAACGAGGAGCTCCAGCTCCAGCGCACCGAGCTGGTCACGGTGAACACCGCGTTCAACCAGGATCCCCGTGAGGTGGAGTTCGGTGAGGCGGAGGATCGTTTCGAGGCGATCGAGGCGGCCACCCAGGAACTGGTCGACAGGCTGGCGGCGGTCACGGTCCCAGAAGCCATCGGGGGGAACCACACCAGCCTGACCGCGGCACTCGACCTGGCCTCCGACAGCATCACCGAGGCCCTGGAGGGTCTTCGCTCCACCGACACCGGCGAACGACGGAACCGGGCGGTGGAGGCCTACACGACGGCCGCCTCCGACTACGACACCGAGGTCACCAACACCCACAACGCCGCCGGCTCCTCCGGCTGACCCTGGGAGCGGTCCGATCGTCGGACCGCTCGAAGAAACCCATTCTGTGAAGAATGGAGTGGGCCACTGTTCCGGCCGACGCGGCGAGGGGGCCGAGCTGCCGCTCGGCCCCCTCCACGATCGCAGACGGCGATCGACCTATATGTCGTAGTAG
>CAZYCX010000006.1:0-54642 GCA_964645875.1 uncultured Acidimicrobiaceae bacterium | reverse complement strand
AGATGGCAGTCAGACTGAGACTGATGCGGATGGGCAAGACCAAGCAGCCGGTGTATCGGGTGGTGGTCATGGACCAGCGCGCACCCCGCGACGGGCGCTACATCGAGCAAATCGGGCGTTACGACGCCCGCCAGGAGCCGTCGCTGGTAGAGATCGACAACGAGAGGGCGGCCGACTGGCTCGCCAAGGGGGCCCAGCCGTCCGAGACCGTGGAGAAACTGCTCAACATTTCCGGGGCGATGAACACCATGAAGATCAAGACCGGTGGTATCCACGTCGTGGGGGTCGAAAAGGAAGTCGTCGATGAAGAAGAAGCCGCAGAACCCGCTGCTTCCGACGCTTCCACCGAGGAGGAATGACATTGGCCAAAGGCGAGATCGTCGAACGAGTGGTCACCTACGTCGTCAAGAGCATCGTGGAGGACTCCGACGCGGTGCAGGTGACCATGGTCGAACAGGGCCCTGACGAGTTCGTGGCGGAGGTCAGGACCGCCAAACCGGACATGGGGCGGGTCATCGGACGCAGAGGCCGGGTCGCCAAGGCCATCCGTGCCGCCGCCGGCGCCGCCGGCGAAGAGGAAGGAATCACCGCTGGAGTCGAGTTCCTCGACTGACGACCGTGGGGTCGCCGTCGGCCGTTTGGGCAAGCCCAATGGGTTGGACGGTTTCCTCGGCCTCTACGCGGAACCCTCCGAGTTGGGCTACTTCGAGCCCGGGTCCGTCGTCCGCGTCGACGAGCGCCCCCTCACCGTGCGTGCCCTTCGCCAGGGCAGGAGAGGTCCGCAGGTGGCCTTCGAGGAGATCACCGACCGGGACGCTGCCGAGCAGGTTCGCGGTGCCCAGGTCTTCGTGGCCGAGCGTCGTCGGCTCGGCGAGGGCGAGTACTGGCCCGACGACCTGATAGGGCTCGAGGTGCGACCGGGTGGGGGCAGTGTGGTGGCGGTCACACTCGGAGCCGCTCAGGATCGTCTCGTCGTCGAGCGCGATTCCGGCCGATTCGAAGTGCCTTTCGTCGACGAGTTGGTGCCGGTGGTCGACGTCGCAGGCGGGTACGTCGAGATCTCCGAGATCGAAGGTCTCAGTTCACTACCAGATCGACCGTGATGCCGTCGAGGCTGCCATCGCCCGGATTGGTCTCACCGATGAACACGGACACCGGGCCGGGAGGCAGCCCGAACATGAACCGGTACTCCCCCCACGTCTGCAGGTAGTCGGCGGCGGTCGTGCTGGTCTCGGCCACCACCTGCCCGTCCTGGGTGGCGATGGCCATCACGTTGGCTTCGAAGGTGCGGGCGTAGCCGAGGAATTGGGTGGTGGCGACGGCCCCGACCTGGGCGCCCGACGTCGGGGAGGTCAGTACCACCTTCTCACCGATGGTCGACTCACCGGAGAACGGAACGAACCCCGGCCGGAGGTCGATGGTGAGGCGTGCCGGCGACGAGGACGAAGCGGCGCGCACCGCAGCCGGTGCCGACAGATGCAGGTCGACGAACATCTCCCCGGAGAGGCTCCGGACCACATAGAGCTGCTCGACCAGGTTCGTCTCCACGAGCTGGTCGGTGATGATTGCCGAGTCGATATCCATGTTGACCCGCACCACTTGAAACGACTCGAGATGGTCGATGCGGATGTCGGGGGCACTGGTGGCAGGCGCCCCTTCGGAGGTCTCGAACTCGAACCGGAACGTCTCGCATTGGTCGTTGGTGTCCCACGAGATCCGTCCCAGGCGCCTGGTATCGGACTCTTCCCCGTCGATGTCGGCGATCCCGCGGCCCTCGGCGAAATTCCCGATTCCCGGACACTCCACGACAGGAGGCAGCGTCGAGGGAGGGACGGCCGTGGTCGAGGTGGTCCCGGGCGGCGGAGTCGTGGTGACGGCAACGCCATCGGCAGAGCAACCCGTCAGCAGTGACAGCGCGAGCACGGCGAGCAATGTCCTCATGGTTCAGACAGTATGACCTCGACCCATTGGTGCGACAGACCACTAGTTTGAGCGTGTACTCAAGAATCGAGGTCCTCACATGCCGGAAGCCGTCATCGTCGCCACCGCCCGCTCTCCGATCGGGCGGGCCTACAAGGGCTCTTTGATCGATGTCAGGGCAGACGACCTCGCCGGGTTCGCCATCGACGCCGTGATGGAGAAGGTCCCCGAAGTCGAGCGGTCCTCAGTGGAAGACGTGATGCTCGGCTGCGGGCTCACCCACCACGAGCAGGGCTTCAACCTGGCGCGGCCGGCGTCGCTGCTGGCAGGAATGCCCGATACCGTGCCCGCCACCACCGTCAACCGCTTCTGTGCCTCGTCACTGCAGACGATTCGCATGGCCTTCCACGCCATCCAGCGCGGCGAGGGTGACACCTACATCGCCGCCGGCTCCGAGTCGGTGACGCGCACCTATGGCAAAGCGATGGACTCCGACGACCTCAACCCCCGGTTCACCGACCCGTCCCGGGACGACTTCATCAACAACGTCTACATCCCGATGGGAAACACCGCCGAGAACGTCGCCAAGCGACACGGGATCACCCGGGAACGCCAGGACGAGTTCGGCAAGAGGTCTCAGGACCGCGCCGTCGAGGCGCAGAAGAACGGGTTCTCCGAGTGGGAGATCACCCCGATCGAGCTTCCCGACGGGCGAACGGTCCGCGACGACGACGGGCCCCGACCCAACACCACACTCGAGAAGCTGGCTGAGCTGCCGCCCGTCTTCGACCCCGAGGGGACTGTCACCGCCGGGAACTCCTGTCCACTCAACGACGGGTCCGCCGCGGTGCTGGTCATGTCCGAAGATCGTGTCTCCGAGCTGGGCCTGGAGCCATTGGCCAGGATCATCGCTTCCTCGGTTGCCGGCTTGGAGCCCGAGTACATGGGGATGGGCCCGGTGTTCGCGGTGCGCAAGGTGCTCGACGAGGCCGGGATGACGCTCGACGACGTCGATGTCATCGAGTTGAACGAAGCCTTCGCGGCTCAGGTGCTCGCCTGTGTCGACGAGCTGGGCATCGACATGGACAAGCTCAACCCACATGGCGGCGCCATCGCCCTCGGCCATCCTTTCGGGATGACGGGGGCCCGCATCATGGGCACGCTGCTCAACGACCTCCGCACCCTCGACGCCACCTACGGGCTCGAGACGATGTGCGTGGGTGGTGGCCAGGGCATGGCGATGGTCGTGGAGCGCTTGAGCTAACCCCTGCGCCCTACCCTCCCCGGAGTGAGGATCAACGTCATCACCATGTTCCCGGGATACTTCGACGGGCCGTTGCAGACCTCCATCGTGGGGCGCGCCATCGAGGAGAGCGCACTCACCGTCGACCTGGTCGACCTGAGAGAGCACGGCATCGGCAAGCACCGCCAACTCGACGACGCTCCGTTCGGTGGCGGGCCGGGGATGGTGATGATGGTGGAGCCGCTGGACAGTGCCCTGGAGCCGCTGTCCGAGACACACCGGGTCCTGTTCACGCCGTCGGGCGAGCCGATGACTCAGGCCACCCTCGACACTTGGGCCGGGCTGGGCCAGATCACCTTTGTCTGCGGAAGGTTCGAGGGCGTGGACCAGCGCGTCATCGACAAGCACATCGATCAGGAGGTCAGTCTCGGTGACTACGTCCTGGCCGGGGGAGAGGTGGCGGCTGCCGCGGCCATCGAAGGAGTCGCCCGCCTCCTGCCCGGGGTGGTCGGGAACCCGCAGTCGACCGAGAGGGAATCGTTCCGTGAGGGCCAGTTGGAAGAGCCGGTCTACACGAGGCCCGCCCAGTTCCAGGGGATGACGGTGCCGGAAGTGCTCCTCAGTGGCGATCACGGCCGAATCGAGGAATGGCGCGCCGAGCAGCGTCGGGCCCGCACCCGGGAGCGGCGGCCCGACCTCGTGTCGAATGGCGAGGAATCCGATAGCTGATACAATTCCGTCTCCGGGACACCACCCATCTCTCCCGGAGTTGTTTCTAGGAGCCCTCCATGAACGATCTTCAAGCGCTAGAGACCGCGTACGTCCGCGACGACATCCCCGATTTCCGCGCCGGTGACACCGTCAAGGTGCATGTCCGCGTCGTCGAAGGCGGCCGTGAGCGGATCCAGATCTTCGAAGGTGTGGTTCTCGCCCGCAACGGCAGCGGCCCCAGAGCCTCGTTCACGGTCCGCAAGATGAGTTTCGGCGTCGGCGTCGAGCGCGTCTTTCCGCTGCACGCCCCGATCATCGCCAAGATCGAGGTGGTCAGGAGAGGTGATGTTCGACGCTCCAAGCTCTACTACCTCCGCGATCGGGCCGGCAAGTCCGCCCGTATCAAGGAGTTGCGCGACTGACCACCGAACCCCGCGGCCGTCATCTGGAGAGCCAGGCTCAACCGCAGCCCGATGGCCCGCGGTCGCAGCCACCCGATCAGCGCAAGAAGAGAACTTCTTTCTGGGCCGAGTTGCCCGGGCTGTTGCTCACCGCTCTCGTCATCGCGGTATTGATCAAGACGTTCCTGGTTCAACCGTTCTGGATCCCCTCGGAGTCGATGCTGGACACCATTCACGTCAACGACCGGGTCATGGTCAACAAGCTCGCCTACACGCTCGGCGAGCCCGAACGTGGAGATGTGGTGGTGTTCCGCGACCCGGCCGAGCCCGAGATCGAGGAGTCGATTCCCGAGGCAGTGATCCGTTCGGTTCTGGAGGCGGTCGGCATCCGCACCCGAGGCAGCGACGATCTCATCAAGAGAATCGTCGGGCTCCCGGGCGAGTCCTTGACCATCTCGGACAACACCATCCACGTCGACGGCGTCCCCCTGACGGAGCCATATCTCCGCGACGGCGTGAGCATGCCCGACGACGGGCCGTTCCAGGTGGGCGAGGACGAGGTCTTCGTCATGGGCGACAACCGGGAGTTCAGCTTCGACAGCAGGAGATTCGGAAACATCGAGATGGACGCCTTGATCGGGCGGGCGTTCGTGATCATCTGGCCGGTGTCGAACTTCGATGGCCTCTGACCTGACACATCCCTGGAATCTGTCTCCTCGATTCGGTAGGTGTTAGAACACAGCCGCCGATAACATCGCCGGACTGCGGCAGAAGCCGCTCGGCGAGAAACCGGTGTGAGAGTCGAGGAGAACATGGACGAAGACCTGGAGCGCTACGAGACCGAAGTCGAGCTCAAGCTCTACAAGGAGTACCACGACGTCCTTCCGATGTTCGACTATGTGGTCGAGACCGAGCGTCGCTTCTATCTCGCCAACAAGGTCGACGTGGAGGTCAAGGACGCCAACGGCTCGATCTACTTCGAAGTAGTGATGAGCGACGCCTGGGTCTGGGACATGTTCCGACCGGCTCGCTTTCTCGAGCAGGTCCAGGTTCTCACCTTTCGCGACGTCAACGTCGAGAAGCTCGAGAAGACGGAGCTGAAGCTCTGAGCTCGAGCCGCGCCGGTGTGGGCGCGGCCGGGGAGCGGTTCGCGGCCTGGTGGCTGTCCTCCCGGGGACTGGTGATCCTGGCACGCAACGTCGAGGTCGACGGAGGGGAGATCGACATCCTCGCCCGGGACTCGGCTGGACGGGTGGTCGTGGAGGTTCGGTCGGTGACCGGTGACGGCGACCCCATCGACGCGATCGATCCGGTGAAGCGGAGCCATGTTCGGCGCCTGGCCGGGAGAGTCGCTGCTTCCCGTGTCGATTACCTCGGGGTTGGATTCAGGTCCTGGGGGGTGGAGGTGCACTGGGTCCCGGATTGAATTGGCCCCGCGCACGTCCCTTTTCTATCGTCCCGACCAATGTCAGCCGGGTCTCCAGCCGTACGGATCAGCGGCCTGCACAAGGCCTACGGAAAGACCCAGGCGCTCCAGGGCCTCGACTGCGAAGTTCCCTCCGGACAGCTCACCGGGTTCCTCGGGCCCAACGGGGCAGGCAAGACCACCGCGTTTCGGGCCATGCTCGGCCTGACCAGGCCCGATCGGGGTCAAATCGAGGTCCTCGGCTTGCCGGTGCCTTCCCGGCTTCCGGAAATAGTCAAGAAAGTCGGGGTGATCGTCGAGGAGCCGGGCCTGATCAAGTCTCTCAATGGGCGCACCAACCTCACCATCGCGGCTGACACTCTCGGCTTCGGCCACCACCGGATCGAGGAGATGCTCGATTTCGTCGGGCTCAGCGGCGACGCACACCGCAAGACGGGTGACTACTCCAAAGGGATGCGCCAGCGGCTCGCGCGCGCCGCCGCGATGCTCGGAGACCCTGAGCTGTTGATCCTCGACGAGCCCCTCGACGGGCTCGATCCGGCCGGTCAGCACGCGTTCAGGGAGCGACTCAGGGATCTGGCAGCGGAGGGTCGCACGGTGCTGGTCTCGAGTCACGATCTCGCCGACATCGAGGCGTTGGCCGACTACGTGGTGGTGATCGACCACGGCCGGCTGATCACCGAGGGAACGCTGGAGTCCATGCTCGGGGGTGGCAACACCCGGATCAGGTCGGGCGACCCACAGCGCGCCACCGAGATCCTCAGGGCGGCCGGCTTCGAGGTCATGCCAGACGAGATGGGCCTGGTCGTCAGCTCACCGGACGGTGCCGCCATCATCGAGGCGCTGGCCCGTGCCGGGGTCTACCCCGACGAGGTCCGTCCCGAGAGGAGCACCCTCGAGGCAGTGTTCCTCGGCCTGACCGGGACGGTGATCCGGTGAGCCTGTTCCGGGCGGAGTACCGGAAGATCACACGCCGCAAGCTCTACCCGGTGATGACGCTGCTCCTCGTCGTCTTCGTCGGGGCGGGTGCGTTCTTCCTCATCGTGTTCGGCGAGATTGCGCCGGAGGTGGCCGAGGGGCTCCCGGTGTTGGAGAAGCCGCTCGTCTACTCGATCGGAGCACAGCAGGCGGCCACCCAGTTCTGGTTTCCGTTGATCCTGGCCGTCGTCCTTCTCGGAGGTGAGTTGAGCACCACGGTGTGGGCGACCTCGCTGGCGAGGGACTCACGGAAGTGGCGTCACATCCTCGCCCGGTTCAGCACCTATGCCCTCGCCACCCTGATCGCCTTCCTCGTCGCATTCGGCCTCTGGGCCCTATTGGCGGCGATCTTCGCTCCGGGCGAGGGCTTCATGGACGCCACGGAGCTCATCGGAGTCGTCTGGAAGTCGGGAGTGATCGCGATCGCCTGGACCGCGTTGGGGACGGGGGCGGTCTCTCTGTTGCGTTCCGTGGGACCGGCGATCGGCGTCGGCCTGGCCATTTACTTCGCGGAAGGGTTCCTCGCCTTGTGGGACCCATGGGAGAACGTCTCGATCACAGCCGCCTCGAACGCCCTCTTCCAGATCGACTTCGGCGGCCCGTTCGCGTCTCTCATCCCCGGGTCGGGTCTGGCCCTGTGGCAGCAATTGGCCATCCTGGCCGGATGGGCCGTCGTCGGCCTCGTCCTCACCTGGTGGGGGCTTCACCGCCGCGACGCCTGAGCGCCGTGGCGTCTCCGCAACTCCTTGTGCCAGCAGCCGTGGTGCCAGTGCCGGCGCATGTCGACCTCGTCGTGGGGAATGACCACGAGATGGAAGGTGCCCGGTGGGATGGTGTTGTCGCATCCGGGACAGATGTACTCCTTGACCGCCTGGTACGGCTGGACCGGGTTGACCGTCTCGGAGAGCATGTTCCTCAGGAGGATGGCACGTCCCTCGCCCCGAACCCGGAAACGCCGGCGACGACCAGGACGACGGCGATGGCCAGAAGGATCGCAAATGGCGTGGCGGCGAAATCCTCGGCGGGGACCATCGGGATGTGGCTGAACGGTGACAGGTTGAGGCTCCACTGGGGGAATTGGAGGATCTGGCCGAGCTGACCGAGGATCAGGCACAGCGCGAGGATCCCCCAACTGAACGATGAGAATCGAGGGGCGATCCCGTACAGGGCAATCGCGACACCGGTCAGCACCCAGATGGCAGGCAGCTGTGCCATGGCCGCCACCATCACCCGTGGTGTCTCCCCGAAGACGTCGCCAGCGATCGCCCCATAGGCGACACCGGCGAAGACTCCGGCCACTGCTATCACCAGGACCGGCCCCATGAGGCCGTAGGCGAGGTGACTCCAGGCGTAGCGGGTTCGGGGTGTTGCCGTGGCCAACACCATCTCCGCGCGGAGCGAGTCCTCCTCGCTCTTCAGCTTGAGCACCGTCCGTATCGAGTAGGCCGCGGCGATGAGGGCGATGATCCCCATCGCGGCCGAGAAGAAGGTGTCGGTTATGCCCTGCGCCCCGCCCATCTGCTCGAAGATCACTTCGAGCTGTGGGTTGTCGGCCAGCAGGTCGCCGACGCTGTCGGCGGCCGCGCCGTAGATGGCGCCCAGGACGGCCAGACCGGCGGTCCAGCCGACGAGGGAGCTCCGCTGCAGACGCCAGGCGAGACCGGCAGGGCTGCGCAGAGATCGGTGTGCTCGCTCCGGACCGGGACGAGGTGGCACCGCGCCCTCACCGACGTCCCGTCGAGACTGCATCACGGCGGCCGTGGCGATCGTGGCTATGCCGAACCCGACCCAGAGGGCGAAGACCCACCAGCGCTCACCGGCGAAGGAGCGCAACTGGCTGAACCAACCGATTGGGGAGAGCCACGACAGCCAACCCAGCCCATTGGCCTCGCCGGCATCACCGGCCATGCGGACAACGAAGAACAGCCCGACGATGCCCACTCCCAGCCCTCTCGCCGTCGAGCCGGCATGGGTCAGTTGCGCCACCAGCGCCCCAACCGCGGCGAAGGCGATTGCCACTGCGAACAAGCCCGCCCCGAACGCGATCGATCCCGCCATCTCCAGACCGAGTGCTGCCAGACCCGTGGTGGCGATCGCGCCTATTGCCAGCCCGGCTCCGATGGCGACCGACAGCGCCGCCGTCAACGAGGCATGACGCCCGACCACGGTGGAGCCGAGCAACTCCCGTCGGCCCGACTCCTCGTCGTCCCGGGTGTGTCGGATCAGAGTGAGCACCGCCATCAGGCCGACGATGAACGACCCCAGCGTCCCGATCCGCCAGGCGGTCAGGCCGCCGATCGAGGGATCGAACAGTGGCCCCAGCAGGGCGGTGAACGCCGGGTTCGAGGTGACGGTCGCTGCCAGCTCGAGACGGGAGGCTTCGGTGGTGTAGAGACCCTGGAAGGCACTGGCGGTGCCCACCGGGACGATCCCGAGCACGAGCACCCAGACAGGGAGTCGCACCCGATCGAGTCGCAAGAAGAGGCGGATCAGGGCGCCGGTCCCGGACAGAGCCGTCACTCCCGCACCTCACCATCCTGGTAGTGGCGCATGAACAGCTCCTCCAGAGTCGGGGGATGGCTGATCAGGCTGCGCACCCCGAGTGGAGCGAGGCCGGATACCAGCTCCGCCATGCGGTCGGACTCGACTTCCAACTCCACCCTGTGGTCGTAGATCTGAAGATCATGCACCCCGGGCAGGGAGCGGATAGCCGCCGGATCCCCGTCGATCTCGGCGACGACCGTGCTCCGGGTGAGGTGACGGAGATCGTCGAGTGACCCGGTCTCCACCGTGCGTCCCTTCCTGACGATGCTCACTCGGTCACACAACGCCTCCACCTCGGAGAGGATGTGAGAGGCGAGGAGCACGGTGCGGCCGTTGCCGAGGTCCTCTTCGATGGCGGCGCGGAACTGCGCCTCCATCAACGGGTCGAGCCCGGCGGTGGGCTCGTCGAGTATGAGCAACTCGACATTCGAGGCGAGGGCGGCGATGAGCGCCACCTTCTGACGGTTGCCCTTCGAGTAGGTGCGGCCTTTCTTGGTCGGATCGAGATCGAACCGCTCCAACAGGGACGTCCGACGCTTCTCGTCGAGGCCCCCGCGCAGTCTTCCCAGCAGGTCGATGACCTCACCTCCGCTGAGGCTCGGCCACAGGGAGACGTCTCCGGGCACGTAGGCGAGCCGCCGGTGCAACTCCGTCACGTCGCTCCAGGGGTCGCCTCCCAGGAGGCTGACCTCGCCGCGGTCGGCTTTGAGAAGACCGAGCAGCACTCGAATGGTGGTCGTCTTCCCCGCACCATTGGGGCCGAGGAAGCCGTGGACCTCTCCGGTCGACACTTCCAGGTCGAGCCCATCGAGGGCGACGACATGACCGAAGTGCTTTTCGAGACCGGAGATCGTTATCGCGTGGGACATGACGGGGGATACGCTAGCACAGAATTGAACATCCGTTTAAGATGTTGACCATGCGTTCAGTCACGGAAGCGGACCTCACCGCAAAGGCGCGGATCAGAGATGCCGCGTTGGCCCGCTTCCCTCGGGGTGGGTTCGCCGCCACCACGATTCGCGCCATCGCCGCCGACGCAGGAGTCTCACCCGGTCTGGTGGTCCATCACTTCGGCTCCAAGGACGGATTGCGCGAAGAGTGTGATCGTCATGTCGTGGCCAAGTTCCGGGAGACCAAGCTGGCGGCAATGGAAGAGGGGAACGTCGACAACCCTGCTTTCGCCGCGATGGCCTTTCAGGTCGCCGAGCCGCTCCTCCGCTACTTCAGTTGGGCGCTGGTCCGGGGACACTCCGCCGCCGACCAGTTGTTCGACGAGATGGTCCGAGAAGGGCTCGAGGTGACCCGGGTCGCAGTGGAGAAGGGGATCATCGACGGCTCGCCAGACCTGCAGACCAGGACCACTCTGCAGATGGCGATGATGCTGGGGATGGTCGCCTTCCACGCCCACGTCGAGCGCAACACCGGGATCGACCCGCTCACCTCCGAGGGGATGGCAAGTCTCACCCCCAGTCTCCTCGAGATCTTCTCGGGGATGTTCGACGAGGAGTACCTGGACACCTTCGCCGAGACCTACCGCAAGGCGGGGATGGATCTGACGACCGGTTCCTCCTAGCCGGAGAGGCGGTTCATCCCGAGAACAGAGCCCACGCTATGGCTGCCAGGCCGGCGAGCACCGCGATCACCACCATGACGATGTCCACCGCGCTCTTGTCGTGCTCTCGAAACGGGTTGAATCCCACGAGGGGACGGTAACCGGGCCCCATGGCTGTCTACTGTCACCCCGTGACCTGGCTGAAGACCGACAGCGACGACAGGGTGCGATGGCTGACCATCGACCGGCCGGATCGCAAGAACGCGATCCCCCCCGACGGCTGGGAGCTGCTCACCGAGGCATTCATCGACTTCGAGGCCGGCGAGGATCGCGTGCTCGTGGTGACCGGTGGAGGGGACGACTTCTGTGCCGGCGCCGAACTCGACGCCCAGCGTTTCGCAGGCGGCATTGCCACGGGTGAGGCCCACCGGCGGATGAAGACGGTGGGGGCGGCGGCCACAGCGTTGCATCGGTTGTCCAAGCCGACCATCGCCGCCGTCGACGGGGTGGCCGTCGGAGCCGGGATGAATCTCGCCCTCGGCTGTGATGTCGTCCTGGCCACCGACCGGGCCCGTTTCTCGGAGATCTTCGTGAGACGCGGCTTGAGCCTCGACTTCGGAGGCACCTGGCTGCTTCCCCGGGTCGTCGGGTTGCAGCGCGCGAAAGAACTGGCCCTGTCCGGCCGGATGGTTCCCGCCGACGAAGCGTTGCGGCTGGGGATCGCGATGGAAGTGGTCTCTCCGGGAGAGCTGAAGAGGCGCGCCGCCCAGATCGCCGAATCCTTTCTCGCCGGCGCGCCCCTCGCTCAGATGTTCGCCAAACAGGGCCTCAACGCCGCCTTCGAGTCGAGCTGGGCAGACTCGGTGAGCTGGGAGGGCCAGTCACAGACGATTGCGTTCGGAACCGAAGATCTGGTGGAAGGCATCACCGCGTTCCTGCAAAAGCGCGACCCCGAGTGGAAGGGACGCTGACGCCCCGGGTCACCCGGGCTCGTTAATCGAAGCGAAACATGGTCGAAATCTCCTCGTCGGCTCCTAGCGCGCGAGATGTAACCGGCCAGCCACGAACACGAAACCACCGTCTCCTTACCTGAGCCTCGACCAAATCGAGACAACCCCGTGCGTCCTCGACGGACGGATCGAAGGAGGCGAGAGTGAAGCGGAGATCACTGATCGGCGGGACGTTGGCTCTGGCGCTGGTGATGCTCATGGCCAGCCCCGCCCTGGCACAGGAGGAACTCGATCCCGCATCGCAGTTCGTCCTCGACAACCTCTGGATACTCATAGCCGGTGTCCTCGTGTACTTCATGCAGGCGGGCTTCGCCCTCCTGGAGGCGGGGATGACCCGGGCAAAGAACGTGTCCAACATCATGATGAAGAACCTGATGGACATGTCGGCCGGGGTCCTCGCCTTCGCCCTGGTGGGCTTTGGTATCGCCTTCGGGGGAAACGAGCTCCTCGGCGGCTGGTTCGGCTTCGACCTCGGCATCGCCGGTGTCGAGGACACTTCTGGTGACGGACTGTTACCTGCCACGTTCTTCTTCTTCCAGGCGGCGTTCGCGGCCACGGCGGCGACGATCGTCTCGGGGGCGATGGCGGAGCGGACGAAGTTCAAGAGCTACTTCGTCTGCAGCTTCTTCATCACTGCCCTGATCTACCCGGTCGTCCTCCGCTGGACGTGGGGCGGCGGCTGGCTGGCCCAGCTCGAGTACCCGTTCTCCGACTTCGCCGGGTCCACGGTCGTCCATGCCACCGGTGGCTGGGCCGCCTTGATGGGTGCGATCATCCTCGGGTCCCGCCTCGGTCGATACGCCAAGGACGGCAAGCCGCGCGCCATTCCGGGTCACTCGATTCCCTTCGTGGTGTTGGGGGCGATGATCCTGTTCATCGGCTGGTTCGGATTCAACGCCGGTTCAGAGCTGGCGGCAGACGAGCTCGTCCCTGGGATCGCCCTCAAGACATTGCTCGCGGCGGCGGCCGGGGCGGTGACCGCGATGACAGTCAGCTGGACGCGGGACGGCAAGCCCGACGTGACGATCGCGGCCAACGGTCTGCTCGCCGGCCTGGTCGCGGTGACCGCACCGGTGGGAGCGGTGGCGACCTGGGCGGCCATCCTCATCGGCGCGGTCGGCGGCGCCATCGTCGTCTACTCGGTGGCGATGTTCGACCGTCTCCGCATCGACGACCCGGTCGGTGCCGTCTCGGTCCACGGTGTCGTCGGCACGTGGGGAACTCTCTCCATCGGGTTGTTCGCCGTGTACGACGACGCCTTTCTCGGCCGGGAGAACGCAGGGTTGTTCTACGGGGGTGGGCTCGGGCAGCTCGGGACTCAGCTGCTCTTCGTCATCGTCCACTTTCTGTTCATCACCGCTGCCGCCGGTGGCCTGTTCCTTGCGATCAAGAAGACGATCGGACTGCGGGTCAGCCCCGAGGAAGAGCTGGCAGGGTTGGACGTCGAGGAGCACGGGTCGCCCGGCTACTCCCACGACGCGCCTCTGTCGGTCGGGGGCACGGCACCCTCCGCTCGGGTCCCGGCGGAGGGCGAGGAACGGACGGCTGCGGAGCAGGGGAGCGCGAAATGAAGCTGATCATCGCTTACATCAAGCCGATCAAGCTGGAGGAGGTGGGAGAGGCACTGAGGTCGGTCGGCGTGGTCGGGATGTCCGTGAGCGACATCTCGGGGTTCGGGCGCCAGTCGGGGCAGACGGAGCTGTACCGGGGCGCCGAATACGACGTCCGGTTCGTGCCCAAAGTCAGGCTCGAGGTCCTCGTGGACGACGACCTGGCCCCGGTGGCGGTGGATGCCGTCGAGAAGGCAGCTCACACCGGGGAGATCGGTGACGGGAAGATCCTGGTGCTGGCGGTATACGACGCGGTGCGGATTCGAACCGGGGAGCGAGGGGTCGACGCGATCTGACGAGACCGTGCGGTCTACTCCTCGCCGATGTCCTCGTCCCAGAGCTCGGGCTGCTCGGCGATGAAGCGGGCCATGAGGTCTACGCACCGTTGGTCGTCGACCACCTCGACGTCGACTCCCCGCGATCGGAGCAGGTCCTCGCTGCCGAGGAAGGTCCGGTTCTCGCCGATGACGACGCGCGGGATCTCGTAGAGCAGGATGGCGCCGGTGCACATGCTGCATGGGGAGAGGGTGGTGTAGATGGTGGAGCGGCGGTAGTCGCGGGCGGAGAGTCTCCCCGCATCCTCGAGGGCGTCCATCTCCGCGTGGAGGATCGCCGACCCCTTCTGCACCCGGCGATTGCGGCCCCGTCCCACTATCTCGCCCTCGATCTCCAGGGTAGATCCGATGGGTATGCCTCCTTCGTCGCGGCCCTTCACCGCCTCCTCAATCGCCGCTTCCAGACCGGTGCGTCTCATGGCGAGGATCCTATTGGTCGCTTTCGCCGATTGACGACCCTCTAGAACCCGTCCCAGCCCGGACGTACGTTCGGGTCATGTATGCGGCTACCACGTCGGTGGCTCTGGTCGGGGGAGATGTCAGGCCGGTCGAGGTCCAGGTGCACGTGGGGCGACAGGCGGAGCAATTCAAGCTCAGCGGACTGCCGGACACCGCGGTACGGGAGGCCAAGGACCGGGTGCGGGCGGCGGTGATGTCGTCGGGCGTGGGGTTTCCCAATCGGACGGTCACGGTCAACCTGGCACCCGCTCATCTCCCCAAGTCGGGAACCGACTTCGACCTCCCCATCGCCCTCGGAGTCCTCGCTGCCAGTAGGGAAATCCCGAGACCGGGAGGCGCGGTCGTGGTTGGGGAGCTCGCCCTCGACGGGACGGTGCGTAACGGGGCCAGCACCATCGGCGCCGCGGTCCTCTCGGCACGCTCCGGCGTCCCCTGTCTCGTCGCCGCCGGTGCCGCACCCGAGGTGGCCGCGGTGCCCGGTGCCCGGGTCCACGGGGTGAGATCGCTGGCCGAGGCGGTCGATCTGCTCCGATCCGGCCTCGACGACCGCCCCACCGTCACGCCGCACCATCTCCCCGACCCCGAGCTCGCCGGCGACCTCAGCGAGGTCAGGGGTCAACTCCTGGCCCGGCGTGCCATCGAGGTGGCCGCCGCCGGAGGCCATCACATCCTCCTCCACGGCCCTCCTGGTGGTGGTAAGACCATGCTGGCCCGGCGTCTCCCCGGGATCCTCCCGCCTATGTCCGACGAGGAGACTGTCGAGGTGGCACTGATCCACGCCGCCGCCGGGCTGCGACGGAATCTGAGCCGGGCTCGCCCTTTCCGCGCTCCGCACCACACCGCGTCACGCGCTGCCTTGGTCGGTGGCGGAAGCGGGGTGGCGGTGCCCGGGGAGGTCTCTCTCGCCCATCGGGGTGTGTTGTTCGTCGACGAGATGGCCGAGTTTCCCAGGGCCAACCTCGACACGCTCCGCCAGCCCCTCGAAGACGGACAGGTGACGGTGGCGAGACGGGGGGTGACGGTCACCTTCCCCTCCTCGTTCCATTTCGTGGCGGCGACCAATCCCTGTCCCTGCGGATATCTCGGCGACCGGCGGAAGCCCTGCCAATGCCGTCCTGGCATCGTGTCGCGTTACCGGCAGCGAGTGTCCGGCCCTTTGCTCGATCGGTTCGATCTGGTGGTTGAGGTCGACCGTCTCGATGTCTCCGAGGCCACCATCGATTCGGATTCCACCGCCGAGGTCCGTCGGCGCGTCGCCGGGGCCCACCAACGGCTGCGTGACCGGCGACCCCCGGTGACCGCCCCGGCGGAGCACCTGCTCACCGAGGCGCTGCGCAACAGCCTGCTCACCGCGCGCGGAGTGGAGCGGGTCCGGCGCGTGGCGACGACGATCTGCGCCCTGGCGGACGAGGACACAGTGGTCGAGGACCACGTGGCCGAGGCGATGGCACTGAGGGCGGAGTGGTGACGGAGCCGCGCCTGGTCGACCCCGGCTCGACCGGATACCCCGTGGGTCTCCACGATCTCGAAGAGCCTCCTCCGATTTGGATCCTGGGATCGTTGAGAGCGGAGCCCGGCATCGCCGTTGTCGGGACCAGACGGTGCACCCGGTACGGAGTCGAGTTGGCGGAGGGATTCGGTGCAGTGATCGCCCGCGCCGGATGGACCACGGTCAGCGGGCTGGCCCGCGGCATCGACACCGCGGCCCATCGGGGCTGTCTCCGCCTCTCGGGCCACGCAGTCGCGGTGCTGGGATCCGGAATCGATCACTGCTATCCGGGGGAGAACCGACCGATGTACGATCAGATCGTGGCCACCGGGGGAGCCATTGTTTCCGAGTACCCACCGGGCACGCCACCGGACCGCTGGCGCTTCCCGGCACGCAACCGCATCATCGCCGCAATGTCGGCCGCGGTCGTGGTCGTGGAGGCGGCCGTCACCGGGGGAGCGCTGATCACTGCCAGGCTCGGGGCGGAGCTGGGCCGACCCGTGTTCGTCGTCCCTGGCGACGTGGATCGCAAGATGTCCGAAGGGTGCAACCGTCTCATCCGCGACGGAGCCCACCCGGTGCTGGGCGGTGGCGACCTGCTGGAGGAACTGAGTCTCGTGGTCGGGCCACCGGCCGGGGCCCAAGACGACACCCATGACATCCCTGCCGGGGGTGTTCGGGTGAGCGAGCTCCCCGAGCTGTGGTCGCTCCCGGTCACCCAGGCACTGGTCAAGTTGGGCCGACTCGAGATGGAGGGGAAGGTACGTCGGCTCGGTGACCACGTGGTGCCCGGCTGAAGATCCCGGGACAACGACGGCCAGCAAATAGCATCGAGTGTTGTGGAAGTCCCGCCAGCACCTATGTGGGCACGAGACGCCCTGGACCGATACCTGACCCGTCTCTCCGACCAGCGGGGCCTCTCTGCCAATACCATCACCGCCTACCGGCGCGACCTCGCCCAGTTCTTTGACTACTGCAACCGGGCCGGAGTCGACGAAGTCGGCGGAGTCGCCCGGCAGATCGCCCGCCGCTACCTGGCTTTTCTCGACACCCTCGGCTATTCACGCTCCACGACTTCACGGAAGGCATCTTCGGTGCGCGCCTTCTACACCGATGCCGTGGCGCGGGGCGTTGCCGCGGTCAATCCATTCGATGGAGTGTCGACCCCGAAGCGCGACCAGCCCCTGCCGCATGCCCTGCCGGCGCGCACCATGAGCGCCGCCATCGAGTCGATCGACATCTCGACCCCCGCCGGATTGCGTGACCGGGCGATCCTGGAGACTCTCTACGCCACCGGTCTGCGCATCTCCGAACTGGCATCACTTCGGGTGAGAGACGTCTCGGGTGACACGGTCACGGTCGAGGGCAAGGGGGGAAAGGTCCGGGTGGTCCCCCTGGGCAGACCTGCTCAGCGGGCCCTGGAGCGGTACCTCGGGGAGGCGAGGCCGGAGCTGGTCACGGCGTCGTCGGGGGCCGACCTCTGGGTTGGGGCGCGTGGAGGGCCGATGGGCACGAGGAGCTTGAGGAGGTCGGTGGCCAAGCACATCGCCACCTTCCCCCACGCCATTCGTCACAGCTTCGCCACCCACCTCCTGGAGGGCGGGGCGGACTTGCGTACAGTCCAGGACCTGTTGGGACATACCGATCTGGCGACGACACAGATCTACACTGCCGTGACCCGCAAGCATCTGAGAGGAATCTATGACCAAAGCCACCCACGAGCCTGAGGAGTCTCAGCTCGACGGGCTTTGGGAGCGATTCAAGGCCACCGGGGATGGGGACGCCCGAGAACGGCTGATCCTGCACTACTCGCCCCTCGTCAAATACGTGGCCGGTCGGGTCGGAACCGGGCTGCCTCGATCCGTCGACCAGAACGACCTGGCCAGCTATGGGCTGTTCGGGCTGATCGACGCCATCGACAAGTTCGATCTCGAGCGGGGATTCAAGTTCGAGACCTATGCGATCAATCGGATCAAGGGGGCGATTCTCGACGAGTTGCGCGCGCTCGACTGGGTGCCCAGGTCGGTGCGCTCACGGGCCAGGCGCATCGAAACCTCGATCACAGACCTGGAGCACAAGCTCCAGCGTCCCCCGACCGAGGAGGAGGTGGCCGAGGATCTCGAGATGGACATCGAGGAGTTCCGGGATGCTCTCGCCCAGATCGGCCGTTCCGGGATCGCCGCCCTCGACGAGTTCGTCTCCGGTGAATCGTCGACGTCGATGGGGGAGATGATCGCCGACCCGCGTGGCGTGTCGCCCGAGAGCGAGTTCCAAGCCGAGGAGACCCGCCGCTCCCTTTTCGACGCCATCAATCGGCTGCCCGGGCGGGAGCGTCTCGTCGTCACCCTCTACTACTACGAAGGGATGACCCTGGCCGAGATCGGCGACGTGCTCGGGGTCACCGAGTCACGGGTCTGTCAGATCCATGCCAAGACCATGATGTCGCTGCGCAACCGTCTCGGCGACCCGGCCTGGGGCTAGGGATCCTCGCGATCCAACCGGAGGGCGCGTATCGCCCGGGTAACGGGGTTCTTCCTAGCCACCGTACGGCAATCTGAGCATCAGCATCGCCCTCTCCAACTCGACCAGTGCGTCGGGAACGGTCTCGAAGGAGTATCGCCGACGCAACGGCGTCCACGCTCCCTCGCCCAGCGAACGGGCGAGGGCCCAGTAGGCGTGACCGCGCACCAGGGACGAGCGATGGGCGAAGTGGTCGAGAATGGGGCCGACCGCCTCCCCTTCCTCTGAATTTCCTGCTGCCACCAGGAGATTCCTGCGCAGGAAGCGGGGTTGGCGCTGGGGGACGTAGAACCAGCCGAATCTGTCGATGAGGTGCTCATCCGACGAGTCGAGCAACTCTGCGAACGAAAGCCGAAGTAGATCTGAGTCTGTCCGCTCCATCGCCGGGAACCCGGGCGGGCACGAAGTGAGACAGTCGTCGCACCCGTAGATGCGACGCTCGATCAAGGGTCTGATCCAGTGGGGAATCGCCCCTGGTGCCTGCAGCCACGTCGAGATGCAGAGCCGGGCGTCGAGACCGTGAGGAGTGATCGCCCCCGTGGGGCATGCCGGTATGCAGGCCGCGCAGGTCCCGCAACTGCGTCGCATCGGCAAGGTGGTATCCAGCTCGGCGTCGGTCACCACCGACCCCAGGAGCAGCCACGGGCCGTGGCCGGGGGTGAGCAGCATGGTGCTCTTGCCCAACCATCCCACCCCGGAGCGCGCTGCCGCCGCCCGGTCCACCAGCCTGTTGTCGTCGATCAGGGTCTCGGCACGGGCTCCATCGGCGGTCAGGGCCCGGACCACCCCTTCGGCAATGCCGCGCACCCCGACATATTGATTCCGGGTGGCGAAACGGCCGACGACCGGACCGGTGGAGGCGGGGTGATGGGACTCGCCGAGGTAGCCGTGGGCGAACACGACGATGCGGCGCGCCCAGGGGAATGTCCGCGTCACGTCGGTGGCAATGTCCGGATCGGTGTACGTGAAATGGAGGGGCCCCGACATCCCATTGCCGCGATGTTCCTCGAGGGTCGACCGGGACGATCCGAATGGGCTGACGTCGGTCACTCCGAACGAGACCGCCCCCAGATCGGTGGCGATCCGCTCCAGCCGGGCCGTGGTCGTGGTCTCGATTACCCAAGGGTACGGGGCAGACGTAGACTTCAGCCCATCACGCACGCCCGTCAACCCCTCACTGGTCGAGCGCTGCTCGGAAGAGGGCCGTATCCATTGGAAACGGGGGTCAGACCCAGCGGGCGGAGGAACAAACCAGAAAGGAGCTGGTTGTGGCTGAAGTCACGATGAAGCAGCTCTTGGAGGCCGGTGTCCACTTCGGTCATCAGACCAGGCGCTGGAACCCCAAGATGCGCCCCTATATCTACGGGGAACGAAACGGAATCCACATCGTCGACCTGCGTCAGACGGTCCAACAGGTCGCCGATGCGATGGAGTTCGTCAAGCAGATCGCCATCGATGGGGGCAGTGTCCTCTTCGTCGGCACCAAGAAGCAAGCACAGTCGGCGGTTGCCGAGGCGGCCCGAAAGTCGGGCATGCCGTACGTCAACTACCGCTGGCTCGGCGGGATGCTGACCAACTTCCAGACGATCCAGAAGCGCACCTACTACATGAAGGAGCTCCATCGTCTCGAGGAGACCGGTGAGATGAACGAGCGCCCCAAGAAGGAGCGTCTCAAGCTGCGCCGTGAGCTCGAGAAGCTGGTCAAGAACCTCGGTGGGGTCTCCACCATGACCCGTCTCCCGGATGCGGTCTTCGTCGTCGACGTCAACACCGAGGAGACCGCGGTGAAGGAGGCCGACCGCCTGGGAATCCCGCTGATCGCCTTGGTCGACACCAACTCCGACCCGGACCCGGTCGACTATGTGATTCCCGGCAACGACGATGCCATCCGGGCTGCGGACCTGATCGCCAACGCGCTGGCCGAAGCCATGGTCGAAGGCAAGGAGATCGGCTCTAAGAAGAAGGCTGCCAAGGAGAAGGCGGCTGAGGAGAAGGCGGCTGAGGAGAAGGCGGCTGAGGAGAAGGCGGCCGTGGGGGCAGCCGGGGATGACTGAGGTAGCCGCCAAGGACATCCAGAGGCTGCGTCAGGACGCCGGTGTGGGAATGATGGATGCCAAGAAGGCGCTCACCGACACCGGGGGCGACTTCGACAAGGCGTTCGAGCTGTTGCGTGAGAGAGGTCAGGCGAAGATGGCCAAGCGGGCCGACCGGGAGGCCAGTGAGGGCGCCATCGGCAGCTATGTCCACATCCAGAACGACCGCCCGGTCCTGGGAGTGCTCGTCGAGTTGGCCTGCGAGACCGACTTCGTGGCCAAGAGCGACGAGTTCCGACAGGCTGCCGACGACATCGCCATGCACGTCAGCTGGGCTGCTCCAGAGTGGGTCACGCGCGAGGAGGTCGACGAGGCAGCCCTCACCAAGGAGAAGGAGCTGATTGCCCGCCAGGCGTCGGCGGAAGGCAAACCCGATGAAGTCGTGGAGCGCATCGTCGACGGCAAGATCGAGGCGTGGTACGCCGAGAACGTCCTCTACGACCAGAAATTCGTCAATCCGGAGCGTTTCGACGGGACGGTTGGCGATATGGTCGGCACCCTCGCCACGAAGATGGGTGAGAACATCTCTGTCCGGAGAGTGGCGAGAGTCGCCGTCGGTGCTTAGGAGCCTGACTTGACCGAGACTGCCAACAGAAGAGTCCTCCTCAAGCTGTCCGGAGAGGCCTTCGCCGACCCGGATGTGGGATACGGGATCGACCCTCTGACCGTGCAGCGGGTGGCCGAGGAGATCGCCACCGCACAGAAGAGCGGGGTCGAGGTGGCGGTGGTCGTCGGAGGTGGCAACATCTTCCGCGGAGTCTCCCAGGCGGCCAGGGGCATGGACCCGGCGAATGCCGACTACATGGGAATGCTGGCCACCGTCATCAATGCCCTGGCTCTGCGCGACGCTCTCGAGAACACCGGTGTGCCCACCCGGGTGCAGAGTGCCATCACCATGCAGGAGCTCGCCGAGCCCTACATCAGACTGCGGGCCATCAGGCACCTGGAGAAGGGACGGGTCGTCATCTTCGCCGCCGGCACCGGCAACCCTTTCTTCACCACCGACACCACGGCTGCATTACGGGCGATCGAGATCGGTGCCGACGCACTGCTCAAGGCCTCGAAGGTCGACGGGGTCTACGACTCGGACCCGCGGATCAACGCCGAGGCGACCAGGATGTCAGAGCTCACCTACATGGACTTCATCGCCGGGGAACTCCAGGTCATGGACAACACCGCCGTTACGATGTGCAAGGAGCACAAGGTGCCGATCCATGTGTTCGACATGACCGTCCCCGGGAACATCGTCAAGGCCGTCCAGGGTGACCGGATCGGCACGGTCGTTCACTGAGGAGCCGTCGCACATGATCAACGATCTCTTGGCCGAAGCCGGGCAGAAGATGGAGATGGCCGCCGATCATGTGGCATCCGAGTTCGGGACCGTCCGCACCGGTCGCGCCAACCCCCAAATCCTCCACCGCATCAATGTGGAGTATTACGGCTCGCCGACCCCGTTGCAGCAGCTCGCATCGATCTCGGTCCCCGAGCCACGGCTGCTGGTGGTCCAGGCGTTCGACAAGAGCACGGTCAACGACATCGAGCGTGCCATCCAGCAGGCAGATCTCGGACTCAACCCGACCAACGACGGGACGGTCATCCGCATCGCCTTCCCGGCACTGACCGAGGAGAGGCGCAAGGAGCTGATCAGGGTGGTCAGACACATGGCAGAGGAAGGCAAGGTCTCGGTGCGGAACGTGCGACGGGCGACCAAGTCGGACATGGAGGAGCTCCACGGTGAGATCTCCGACGACGACATCAAACGCGGTGAGGACGAGCTGCAGAAGCTCACCGATCGGTTTACCGAGCGAATCGACGAGATCCTGGCCAACAAAGAGGACGAGCTCCTCGAGGTGTGAGTGACAGATAGAGACCGGCCCGACCGGGACGAGACAGAGCTCTCCGATTCCCCCGCCGAGTACGAGCTTCCGTTCTCGTCGGAGGATGCGGATGAGAACGACGTCGAAAGGGACGACGCGGTCGAAGTCGACGACGGAGGGCCCGACTGGGAGGCGATCTCTGGCGACCCGGCCGAGCTCGAGTTCACGTCGGCGGAGTACCTGAGGGGGACGACCCAGGAGTATCAGGGACTCGCCGAAGAGGTGCAGCGGGCCGCCACCGAGGAGTGGGAGCTGCAAGCGGTGGCGGCGAACCTGCCCGGCGTGGAGTCGGGTCTGGTCGGCTTCGGCGATGTCTCCGGAACGGTGTCGGACTCGGAGGAATCATACGAGGCGGCCGAGCAGGCCGCCAGCTCGGATCTGGCCATGAGAGTCGGCTCCGCGGTGGCCGTCTTCGGGCTTTTTCTGGGGAGCCTTCTGCTCGGTGGGTGGTGGTTCACCATCTTCGTCATCCTGCTGATGGTGGTGGCGGTCGGAGAGCTCTATGCCACGCTTCGTACCCGCGGCTACCGGCCCCTGGCCTTCTTCGGTCTCCTCGGTGTCGCGTTCATGGGCATCGGAGCCCACTCCGGAGGGCCGATGCCCATCGCGGGTTGGGCTGCCGGGTTCGGGGGAGCCACCGTGTTGTTCTTCTCGCTGACACCACGCCGCTACGCGCTCTCCAACACCGCGGTGACCGTGTTCGGCATGGCATGGGTGGGTTTGCTCGCCTTCGCCATTTTGATTGCCGGTGGGCCACATCCGGTGGCACACATCTTCTTCCTGGTGATAGTGATCGCCATCAACGACATGGGTGGGTATTTCGTGGGTCGCTCCCTCGGGAGGCGGCGACTCGCTCCCGTGGTGTCCCCCGCGAAGACGGTGGAAGGGCTCATCGGCGGTCTGCTGCTGGGGGCGGTGGCCGCTGCCGTCCTCGCCGTCTTCCCGCCCTGGGAGGAGATCGGCATCGAGCGAGCTTTGGTCACCGCCGGGCTCATCGGCATCCTGGTGCCGATCGGCGATCTGGCCGAGTCGATGGTCAAGAGGTCTCTCGGTGTCAAGGACATGGGCTCGGTCCTGCCCGGACACGGAGGGATGCTCGATCGCATCGACGGATTCCTCTTCGCCGTTCCCGCCGTGTACATCCTGTTCAGGGGTTTCGGGCTGCTGTGACCAAGCCCTTGGTCGTCCTCGGGGCGACCGGTTCGATCGGCATCCAGACCCTCGAGGTCGCCGACAACCTCGGACTCGAAGTGGCGGTGCTCGCCGCCAGGCGACCGTCCGAGGAGTTGGCCGATATCGCCAGTCACCATCCGGACGCCGACGTCGTGGTCGCGGGGGGCTCGGCCGACGAGCGTGATCGGTTCGACCGCTCTCTGGGACGGGCCTCACTCCATGGCAGCGAGGCGGTGATCGAGGCCGCCTCCCGACCGGGCGTGGTGGTCGTCAACGGGATCGTGGGCTCGGCGGGCCTGCGGGCCACCGTGGCCGCCCTCGAGGCGGGGAATCGGGTCGCCCTGGCCAACAAGGAGAGTCTGGTTGCCGGGGGCCCGGTGGTGGCCGCCGCCCTCGTCGAGCATGGCGGCGAGCTCATCCCGGTCGACAGTGAGCACTCGGCCCTGTACCAGTGTCTCGAAGGCGAGCCGCGCCAAGCGGTCTCCCGGCTCATCCTCACCGCTTCCGGGGGCCCTTTCCGGGGACGATCGAAGGAGTCCCTGGCGAGCGTGACCCCCGAAGAGGCGCTGCGCCATCCGACCTGGGACATGGGTCGCCGCATCACCATCGACTCCGCCACCATGTTCAACAAGGGGCTGGAGATCATCGAGGCCCATCACCTCTTCGGCGTCGAATACGACCGGATCGAGGTCGTCGTCCACCCCCAGTCGATACTTCACTCCGCGGTCGAGTTCGTGGACGGATCCTGGAAGGGGCACCTCGGCTATCCCGACATGAGGATCCCGATTCAGTACTCGTTGACCGCACCCGACAGGGCGGCGACTCCAGGGGAGCCTTTCGACCCGGTCGGCACGGATCTCACGTTCGAGGCTCCCGATCGTGAGGTCTTCGCCGCCATCGACATCGCCTACGAGGCCGGTCGGGCCGGCGGCTCGGCGCCGGCGGTGATGAACGCGGCCGACGAGATCGCCGTGGAGGCGTTTCTCCAGGGACGTCTCGGCTTCCTCGGCATCGCCGAGGTCGTGGCCAGAACCCTCGAAGCGATCGCTTGGCGGGCGGTCGAGACCGTCGAGGACGTGGTGGAAGTGGACGCCGAGGCCCGCTCGGTGGCGGCTGGTCTCGTCGCCGGTGTCTGCTGATAGGGGCGCCGGCGATTTAACCTCGACATCATGTTTGGGGGCATCGCCGCCGCCGTAGCGATCCTGCTGTTCGTCACCGCACACGAGGCGGGTCACTTCTTCGCGGCCAAAGCCACAGGTATGAAGGCCACCGAGTTCTTCTTCGGGTTCGGCCCCCGGCTCTGGTCGATGCGGCGCGGGGAGACGGAGTACGGGATCAAGGCGGTGCCGCTCGGGGGATATGTCCGCATCATCGGGATGAACCCGCTCGAGGAGGTGGCTCCCGAGGACATGGGCCGCACCTACCGGGAGAAGAAGTTTTGGGAGAAGTCGGTGGTCGTCCTCGCCGGCGTCGGGATGAATTTCTTCATCGCCTTCGCCCTCTTCCTCGGCATCTTCATGGCCAGCGGTGTCAACGAGCCGACCACGTCCATCGCAAGGGTGGTCGAGGGGTCTCCGGCTGCCGCCGCAGGCATGCTCGAGGGTGACCACATCGTCGCCATCGGGGACAACCCGGTGCGCTCCTGGACCGATGCCACCGGCGCGCTCGCCGAGATCGGTCCGGGACCGGCCACCATCGCAGTCGAGCGCGGGGGAGAGACGCGGTATCTCGAGGTCGAGCTCGCCGCGAGCGAGACCGTCCCCGGAGCGGGGTTCCTCGGGGTCACCCCCGAGGTGGAGAACTTTCCTGTCGGCCCCATCGACGGGGTGGGCATGGCGGGCCAGGCCGTGGTGGGAGGAGTCGAGGACACCTTCTACGCGCTGTATCAGATGTTCCGCCCCTCCAGCCTCGCCCAATATCTCGGAGTGCTCGGAGGTGACACCGACATTCCCGACGAGATCAGACCGGTGAGCCCGATCGGGATCGTGTCGATAGGCAACCAGGCCGGAAGCGTGGCCGCCTTCCTCGGCATCATGGCCTATATCAACGTGATCCTGGCCACGATCAACTTCCTGCCGTTGTTCCCCCTCGACGGAGGGCACTTCGCCGTCGCCCTCTACGAGAAGGTCACCGGGCGCCAGGCCAACATCCGCAAGCTGATGCCGGTCGCCGCGGCGGTCATCGCTACCCTGTTCTTCCTCGGGTTCGTGGCCATCATCCTCGACATCCTCGACCCGATCAGCCTCGGCTAAGCCAGAGCACTAGTGACTGATCCAAACGATTCTGGCGCATCTACGGTTGGAAGGGTGAGCTTCGAGAGAAGGCCAACCCGACAGCTGAAAGTCGGTGACGTGGCGGTGGGCGGCGGTGCCCCGATCACCGTCCAGTCGATGACCACCACCAAGACGGCGGACGTGGACGGGACCCTGGCCCAGGTCTACGCCCTGGCCGGTGCCGGTGCCGACATCGTCAGGATCACCTGCAACGAGGTCGAGGCGGCCCAGGGGCTGGCCGAGATCGTGCCTCGGAGCCCGGTGCCGATCATCGCCGACATCCACTATCAATACCGCCTCGCCCTCGCCGCGATGGAGGCCGGTGTCCAGGGCCTTCGGCTCAACCCGGGCAACATCCGCAAAGAGGGCCAGATCAAGACGGTCGCCCGCGAAGCCCGCGACCGGGGTCTGCCCATCCGGATCGGGGTCAACGCCGGGTCCCTGGACAAGGACCTGATGGAGAAGTACGGCTCGGCCGTGCCCGAGGCCCTCGTCGAGTCGGCGCTGATCGAGGCGAGGTATCTCGAGGAAGTCGACTTCACCGACATCAAGATCTCGGTGAAGCACTCCAACGTCCGCCAGATGATCGGCTCGTACCGTCTCCTGGCCGACACCGTCGACTATCCGCTCCACCTGGGAGTAACCGAGGCCGGGCCGCCCCCGGCCGGGCTGATCAAGTCGGTGGCCGGGATCGGGACCCTTCTCAACGAGGGGATCGGTGACACGATCAGATTCTCGCTCACCGCCGACCCCGTCGAGGAGGCGAAGGCGGGACGTCAGTTGCTCGAGTTCCTCGGCTTGCGGGAGCGAAAAGGGCTGGACCTGATCGCCTGCCCCTCCTGCGGCCGGGCCGAGGTCGACGTGATCGAGGTGGCCACCAAGGCGCAGCAGGCTCTCGAGGAGGCCAATCTGCCGATCCAGGTGGCGGTGATGGGCTGTGTCGTCAACGGGCCCGGTGAAGCGCGCGAGGCCGACATCGGGATCGCGGCCGGGCGGGGAAGAGGCCATCTCTTCATCAAGGGTCAGGTGGTCAGGGTCGTCCCGGAGGAGGAGATGGTGGCCGCCCTCCTCGACGAGGCTCAGAAGCTGGTGGACGAGGGGCTCGAGGCCCGGCTCGCCCAAGCCGAGGAAAATGCCGAGGAGATCGCCGCCGCCGAGCGTCGTCAGCTGATCGAGATCAGGGGCGATGCCAACCGCTCTGAGGAGCGCAAGATCAGGGTCGCCGAGGTGGCGGGGGGCGACTGACCGTCGTCGGAACCCGTCGTCGGAACATGGGACGGTGACTACGGTCCCCCCGATGCGTTGGTCACAGGCTTTCATTCCCACACTTCGAGAGGCTCCCACCGACGCCGAGGCGGTGAGCCACCGTCTGCTCGTGCGTGGTGGGTTCATCCGCCAGCTCGCCGCCGGGTCCTACACGATGCTCCCGTTGGGACAACGGGTGCGTCTCAAGGTCGCTGCGATCATCCGCGAGGAGATAGACGCCATCGGTGGCCAGGAGCTGATGCTGCCCACACTCCACCCCGCCGAGATCTGGCGCAAGTCGGACCGTTACGAGCTGATGGGCGACAACCTGTTCAAGTTACAGGATCGAAAAGGTGGTGAGCTGGTCCTCGGCATGACCGAGGAGGAGATCTTCGCCATGCTCGCCACCGAGCTGTTCTCCTATCGCGACCTTCCCCAGATCTGGTACCAGATGCACACGAAGTTCCGCGACGAGCCTCGTCCGAAGTCCGGGCTGCTCCGGGTGCGGGAGTTCACCATGAAGGACTCCTACACGCTCGACATCGACGCTACTGGCCTCGATTCCGGCTTCGACAAGCACTACGACGCCTACCGTCGCATCTTCGCCCGAATGGGGCTCGATGCCGTCGACGTCCAGGCGTCGTCGGGGGCCATGGGGGGAAGCGAGTCCCGTGAGTTCATCGTGCGCAGCGACGCGGGAGAGGACTGGATCGTCAGCTGCGACACCTGCGACTACCGGGCGAACCTCGAGAAGGCGACCTCGGCGCTCGACGCCATAGACGACGGTGACCCTGGCGAGGTGGAGCGATTCCCGACGCCAGGTCTTCGCACCATCGCCAGCCTGGCCGACGCTCACCCCGACATCGCCGCCCCCGAGCGTCAGATCAAGACCCTGGTCTATTTCGTGGACGGTGAGCCGATTCTCGCCCTGCTGCGTGGCGACCACGACCTGCAGGAGCAAAAGCTCCTCGATGCCGCCGCCGCTTCGGAGGGACGGCCCGCCCAGGCCGACGAGATCAGGGAGCTGCTGGGAGCCGACCCGGGCAGCCTCGGTGCCGTTGGTGTCGACAGTTTGCGCGTGTTCGCCGATCTGGCCCTGGAGGGCAGACGGAATCTCACCACGGGAGCCAACGAGGACGACTGGCATTACCGCGGCGTCGACCCCGGCCGTGACATGTCGGTGAGCGACTGGACGGATCTTCGCACCGTGACCACGGGAGAGAGGTGTGTCCGTGACGGGGGCCGTCTCGAGCTGTGGAAGGGGATTGAGGTCGGCCATATCTTCAAGCTGGGCACCAAATACTCCGAGGCCTTCGGCGCCTTCGTGCAAGACGAGGCGGGTGACAGCCATCCGATAATCATGGGCTCGTACGGCATCGGCCTGGAGCGGGGCATGGCCGCCGTGGTGGAGGCGAATCACGACGACAGCGGGATCGTCTGGCCTGTCTCCGTGACGCCTTATGAGGTCGTGATCACCGTGATCAGGCCCGACGACGAGTCGACCATGGCGATCGCCAACCAGTTGTACGACGACTTCGACTCGGCCGGGGTCGAGGTGCTCCTCGACGACCGCATGGAGCGGCCCGGGGTCAAGTTCGCCGATGCCGAACTGATCGGGATTCCCTATCGGGTCACGATCGGTCCCAAGGGCGTGTCGTCCGGCAGCGCAGAGGTGAGCGAGCGGGCCGGATTGGTGAAGACCGAGATCGGCATCGATACCGTCGTCGGGGCTCTCGCCGACAGGATCGGTGGCGCCCGATTCGGCATTTAGGCTTGGGGTTGGCTCTTCACTTATAATCCCAGGACAACAACAGGACGCTTTTCGGTCAGGTGGGCGCCTTTTGGCACCCACCTGTTTGCTGTGGAGACATTGAAGAATTGACGCAGATATCTGAGATCTGGAGCGTGGTGGAGCCCTACCTCGCCGCAGAACAACTCGAGTTGGACGACCTCGAGCTGTCCGGTCGCGGCCGGGGTCGTGTGCTGAGGGTCACGGTGGACGGAGACGACATCGGTGTCGACCGCCTCGCGGAGCTGTCCCGCGGGCTGTCGCGACTCCTCGACGACGAGCCTGCGTTGCAGGAGCGATACAGCCTCGAAGTCAGCTCACCCGGGCTGGAGCGGAAGTTGCGCCGCCCCATGCACTACCGGAAGTCGGTTGGTCGTGAAGTCGTGATCAAGACGGCGCGCGCCGACCAGAAGGCCACCTATCGGGGAACTCTCGCGGATGCCGACGACTCCCGACTCATTGTCGACTCCGAGCAGGGCTCGGTCACCGTCCCATACGACGACGTCATAAGCGCCAAGACCGTGTTCCGGTGGGAGAAGGCGCCCAAGCCAGGTCAGGCGAAGGAGAACCAATGAAGCTCGACACGATGATGGAGGCGATCGAGGTACTCGCCCGAGAGCGGGGTGTGGCCGTCGACGCAATCCTCGATGCGTTCGCCAATGCCCTGGTGGCTGCCTACAAGCGCAGTCCGGGGGCCGCCGAGGAAGCTCGGGTGACGATCGACCCCGACTCGGGTGAGGTGATCGTCTATGCCCAGGAGCTCGATGAGGACGGGAATGTCGTCGATGAGTGGGAAGACACACCGGAGGGCGAGGCCTTCGGTCGCATCGCCGCTCAGTCCTTCAAACAGGTGATGCAGTTCAAGTTGCGCGAGGCGAAGCGCGAGAAGGTCTATGAGATGTACGAGGGTCGCGAGGGCGACCTGGTAACCGGCATCGTCCAGCAGGTCGACTACCGATCTGTGATCCTCGACCTGGGCGACGCCGAGGCCATCCTTCCCGGGAGCGAGCGCATCCCGTTCGAGCGTCTCGACCGGGGCAACCGGGTGAAGGCCCTCATCCTCGAGGTGCGAAACGAGACCAAGGGAGCCCAGATCGTGGTGTCGCGGTCTCATCCCGACCTGGTGCGGCGTCTGCTGGAGCTGGAGGTCCCCGAGTTGACCGACGGGACCGTCGAGATCGTCAACATCGCCCGCGAGCCCGGTCACCGGACGAAGATCGCAGTGATCTCCCACGATCCCAATGTCGATCCCAAGGGTGCCTGTGTCGGTGCCCGCGGGTCGCGGGTTCGCCAGGTCGTCAACGAGCTCCGCGGGGAGAAGGTCGACGTCGTGCAGTGGCGCGACGACGTGGGTCAATTCATCGCCGAGGCGCTTGGCCCGGCCAAGGTCAAAGAAGTCCACATCGACGAGGAGGAGAAGACCGCCGATGTGGTCGTCTCGGAGCACCAGCTGTCGTTGGCCATAGGCAAGGAGGGCCAGAACGCCCGTCTCGCCGCTCGTCTCTCGGGATACAAGGTGGACATTCGGTCCGACACTGAAGGCGCCGAGGTGGCGGAAGAGGGAGCGGAGGCTCCGGCCGAGCCCGCAGCCGCAGTAGCCGAGGTCGCCGAGGAGGCAGCTCCCGAGGACGAGACGGGTGAAGCGCCGCCCGAGGTCGAAGCGCCCGAGGACGACGACGTTGCAGTGGCCGAAGAGCCCCAGGAAGAAGTACCGGCGGGAGACGACGAAGATGCCGTCGACGACACCGAGACCGATGACGAGAGTGAGTGATTGTTGAATGAGGGTCTATGAGCTCGCCCGTGAACTGGGCATCGATTCCAAGGAGGTGTTGGCTCAGGCCACCGAACTCGGCCTCGAGTTGAAGACCGCGTCGTCAGGCGTCGACGAGGAGGGGGCCGAACTGCTTCGTCTCGCGTTCTCGCCTGAAGACGAGGAAGCGGAAGAGGAAGTTGCTACGGAGCCATCCGCCCCCGATGCCGATGAGGCGGTCGAGGTAATCGAGATCCCTGAGCCCGAGGAGTCAGACGAGCCCGAGGTGGAGGCTGCCGCCGAAGCCCCGGACGCATCCTCAGACGAGGTCGACATCGCCACCATCACCGAGGGCGCCAGCGTCGCCGAGTTCGCCGCAGCGATCGACCAGCCCGCCGGAGAGGTGGTGCAGGCCCTGCTCGAGATGGGCATTCCCGCCGGGGCCGGCCAGACCATGCCCGAGGACAAGATCGACGAGATCGCGGAGAGATTCGGCTACATCGTCGAAGTCCTGGAGGAAGAGCCCCCTCCGGTGGTTGCCGAACAGCCCGAGTTCGAAGACGACGAAGCCGACCTGGCTGCCCGTCCGCCGGTGGTCACGGTCATGGGACATGTCGACCATGGCAAGACCACCCTCCTCGACACCATTCGCAAGGCCCGGGTCGTCGAGGACGAGGAGGGCGGGATCACCCAGCACATCGGCGCCTATCAGGTCGAGGTCAACGACCGTCTCATCACCTTCGTCGACACCCCAGGTCACGAGGCTTTCACCGCCCTGCGCGCCCGTGGTGCCAACATCACCGACATCGTCGTCCTTGTGGTGGCCGCCGACGACGGCGTGATGCCCCAGACGATCGAGGCGATCTCCCATGCCAAAGCGGCAGGCGTCAAGATGATCGTCGCGGTCAACAAGATGGATCTTCCCGGGGCCGACCCGATCCGGATTCGCACCGAACTCACCAACCAGGGAGTCGTCACGGAGGACCTGGGTGGGGATGTGCCCACGGTCGAGATATCCGCCCTCAACGGAGAAGGTGTCGAAGACCTGCTCGAGGTCATCGACCTCATCGCCCAACTCGAGGACTATCGGGCCAACCCGAAGCCGTCGGCCACCGGAGTGGTGGTCGAGGCGCAGCTCGAGGTGGGACGGGGCCCGGTGGCCACCGTCATCATCAAGCGGGGCACCCTCGAACAGGGCGACGCCTTCGTCGCCGGCCCAGTGTCCGGACGCGTCCGTGCCCTCATGAACGACCAGGGCGATCGGATCGACAGCGCCCGGCCGTCGACGCCTGTGCAGATCATGGGTTGGGTCGACGTGCCCGCAGCCGGTGACTTCTTCGAGGTCCAGAAGAGCGACAAGGAGGCGCGCAGGGTCGCCGAGGAGCGCCAACAGACCGAACAGGCCGAAGCCAACGTCGCTCCCTCTGCCAGGGATCGGTTGCAAGGCCTGCTCGAACAGCTCCGCAGCGAGGAGGCCCAGCTGAACCTGATAGTCAAGGCCGACGCCCAGGGATCATTGGAGGCATTGCGCGAGTCGATCGGCAAGATCGAACGAGAGGGTGGCAAGATCCAGATCGTCCACACCGCCGTGGGTGGAATCAACGAGAACGACGTCACCCTCGCCGAGGTGACCGAGGCGGTGATCGTCGGGTTCAACGTCCGGCCCGAGCCCAAGGCACGCAAGGCGGCGGAAGACGCCGGAGTCGAGGTGCGTACCTACGGGATCATCTACGAGCTCCTCGACGAGATCGAGCAGATGCTGGTAGGCCAGCTCGCCCCAGAGGAAGAGGAGGTCGTCCTCGGGACCGCCGAGGTGAGAGCAATCTTCCGGGTGCCCCGCTCGGGGACCGTGGCAGGTTGCTACGTAATCGAGGGCGTCGTGCAGCGCGGCGCCAAGGCCCGTCTGCTCCGCGACGGGGTCGTCATCCACGACGGAGTCGTCGCCTCGCTGAAGCGTTTCAAGGACGACGTCCGCGAGGTCCAGTCCGGTTTCGAGTGCGGAATGGGATTCGAGAACTACGACGACGTAAAGGAGGGCGACCACATCGAGGTCTACGTGGTCCGAGAGGTCGCCCGCACGTAATCGGAGCTGGGAGTGCCGCATGAGTGACCGCATGCCGCGGGTCAACTCGACAATCCGCGAGGTGCTCGCCGAAGAGATCGAGAGGATGAGCGACTCCAGGCTCGAGTTCGTCTCGGTCACGGCCGTGGACACGGCGCCGAATCTCCGTCAGGCCACGGTCTACGTCGATGTGTTGAGCGAGGAGGACGGCGAGGATGCCCTCCGTGCCCTGCGCGGCGCAGCCAAGAGGCTGCAGGCCGTCCTCGGGAGCGAGGTGCGCATGAAGTACACCCCTACCCTCGAGTTCGAGATCGATCCCGGCGTCACCAGTGGTCAGCGGATCGAGGCGATTTTGAGGGAACTGAAGGAGGGGGAGGAGACGGAATGACCATCGATCCCGCGGTAATCGAAGAGGCGGCCCAGGCCATAGCCGAAGCCGACAGCATCGCCCTGGCCTGTCATGTCGGCCCGGACGGGGACGCACTCGGCTCGATGCTCGGTCTGGCGATCGCGGCCGCCGGGGCGGGCAAGGAGGTCGTGGCCAGCTTCGGCTCTCCACACGTGTTCCCACCGAGTCTCTCCTTCCTCCCCGCCGATCACCTGGTCCCACCAGAGGAGTTCCCGAAGGCGCCCGGCCTGATGGTGGTCCTGGACGCGGGATCGGCGGACCGGCTCGGCGAGCTGGGGTCCAACGCCTCCAAGGCCGACACCGTCCTCGTCATCGACCATCACGTGACCAACGAGGGGTTCGGTGACATCGCAGTGGTCGACTCCGACGTGGGCGCCACCGGTGAGCTCGTCTACGAGATCCTCAAGGTGCTCGAGTGGAAGGTGACGGCGGAAGTGGCCCAGTGCCTGCACACGGCCCTGGTCACCGACACCGGGAGGTTCACCTACGCGAACACCACCCCCCACACCCTGCGCATCGCCGCCGACCTGGTGGAGGCGGGGGCCAAGCCGGACATCATCGGCCGTCATGTCTACGAGGAGGAGCCATTCGGGTACCTGAAGGCGGTCGCCATCGCCATGGAGCGGGCGGAGCTCGACGCTGAGCGGCGTGTCGTCTACACATTCATCACCGACGAAGATCTGAAGGGAGCCGGGATCGACTGGGGCGACACCGAGAACCTGATCGACTTGCTCCGGTTGGCGCTGGAGTCGGACACCGCGGTGCTCGCCAAATCTCACGAAGACGGACGGGTCAAGGTGAGCCTGCGCTCGCGCGGCGACACGGACGTTGGCGGGTTGGCCGCGGCGATGGGCGGCGGCGGACACCGGCTCGCCGCCGGCTTCACGGCACAGGAAGACATCGAATCGGTGCTGGCGAAGGTCCTGGCTGTCGTGGAGGACTACCGGTGACCAGGTGCCCACCGGCATGATGGCGGGCACCAGAGGCTTCCTGGTCGTCGACAAGCCAGAGGGCATGACATCAAACCATGTCGTCGGACTGGTCAGGAAGGCCGTCGGTGTCAAGAAGGTGGGTCATGCCGGGACCCTCGACCCGATGGCCACCGGAGTCTTGGTGATGGCCATCGGCGAGGTGACCCGCCTGATCAAGTTCATCCAGGACTACGAGAAGGAATATGTGGCCACAGCACTGTTCGGCGTGGCCACCGACACTCTCGACGCCGATGGAGCGGTCTTGAGCCGGGAACCGATGGACTTCGACGAGGCGGACCTCGAGGCGCTGACCCCCAGATTCACCGGGACGATCTCCCAGGTCCCCCCGATGGTCTCCGCGCTCAAACACGAGGGACGGCGGCTATACGAGTTGGCCCGCGAGGGTGAGGTCGTGGAGCGAGACGCCCGCCGGGTCGAGATCCACGAGCTGGAGATCCTCTCGGTGGGCCCGCCGCCCTACCCCGAGGTCGGGTTCAGGGTGGTGTGCGGGAAGGGGACGTATGTTCGTTCCCTCGCCGACGACATGGCCGCCGTGCTCGGTGGCCAAGCCCATCTCACCGCCCTCCGACGCACCAGGATCGGACCGTTCGGAATCAGCGACAGTGTCACCGTCGACGACCTCGCCAGTTGGTCGTCCTACCTGATGACACCGGCATCGGCTCTCTCGGCCATGGCGTCGGTGACCGTCGACCACGAGACTGCCGAGGCGGTGCGCAACGGCATGCGATTCGTCGGCGGCCCGGTCTTGTCCGGACCTCCCGATGCCCCCTATCGAGTTCTCAGCGAGGAAGGTGAGTTGCTCGCCGTCTACACCAGGGCCGGAGATCGGGCGCAGCCCGACGTGGTGCTTCCCTCGTGAAGGTGCTGGAGGGGCCGTGGGCGGGTTGGGAGCCGCCCGCCGCCCCCACCTCGGTGACCATCGGCGTCCTCGACGGGGTTCATCGGGGGCACCGTGCCCTCATCGACCGTCTCGACCACTCGATGCTTCGCACCGTCCTCACCTTCGATCCCCACCCGGTGGAGGTGCTCCGGCCCGGGACGGCGCCGCGTCTCATCACCACCATCGAAGAGCGGATCTCACTGCTCGAGGCCACCGGTGTGGAGTGCGCCGGTGTCCTCGATCTCGCCGAGATCAGGGAGCAGGCTCCCGAGGAGTTCGTGGAGGATGTCCTGGCCGGCAAGCTCGGTGCGGCTCATCTGGTCGTTGGCATCGATTTCCGGTTCGGAAGGGACCGGTCTGGTGATGTCGCGCTGCTGCAGCGGCTCGCTCCAGGACTCGGTTTCGTCGTCGAGACCATCGACCTGGTGTCCGAAGATGGAACCCCCGTCTCCTCGAGTCGGATACGCGGCCTGGTGGAAGAAGGCCGGGTGGTCGACGCGGCTTCTCTCCTGGGGCGGTGGTACGCCATGACCAACACCGTCGTCGACGGCGACAAAAGGGGTCGCCAGATCGGCTACCCCACGGCGAACATACGCCCGCCGGGGCGCAAGGTGGTGCCGCGTACCGGGGTTTACGCCACATTCGTCGCCCTCGGCGACGGCACCCGACTCGACGCCGCCGTCAACGTTGGAGTCCGACCGACGTTCGGCGGCGGGGAGCTTCTCGTCGAGGCTCACATACTCGACTTCGGCGATGACATCTATGGCCGGGAGATGACGGTCGAGTTCGTCGAGTATCTTCGGCCGGAGCTCGAGTTCGCTGGCGTCGACGAGCTGGTCGATCAGATGGGTGACGACGTCGCTCAGGCGAGGAAGATCCTCGACCGGGCCCGCACCCGAATATGAGATTGAGATGTGAACCTGTTATCGTTAGCCACGATCCACCACATCACTTCAGGTCTTACGCGCAATGAAGACAACCACTGAAATCGTCGAAGAGTTCGGTACCCACGGGAGCGACACAGGCTCCCCGGAGGTGCAGGTGGCCCTGCTCACCGAGCGGATCACCCACCTCACCGAGCATCTTCGCGACCACAAGCACGACCACCACAGCCGTCGTGGTCTGTTGCTCATGGTCGGGAAGCGTCGGAGGCTCTTGGATTATCTGCGTCGAGAAGACGTGGAGCGATACAGGAACCTCATCGCCAAGCTCGGCTTGCGGCGCTGAGACATCGAGGAGCGGCTTTGCCGCTCCTCATTGTGTATACGGGGCCCTCGGGGCCCAAAGAAGGAGCCACGTCGGTTGTCAGTGGTGATGGCTCGGGGCATGTTCCTCGAGACACCACCACTGCCAACGGGCGCAGGCTCCACAACAAGGAATAGAAGGAGCACACAGTGCCCGAAACCTCAGTCAGAGGCACCATCGGCGGCAAGGAGCTCATCCTGAGCACCGGCAAGATGGCGAATCTCGCCAACGGAGCCGTCGTCGCCAAGATCGGCGGAACCGAGATGCTGGTGACCGCCACCGCAAACGCAAAGCCCAGGGAAGGGGTCGATTTCTTCCCACTCACGGTCGATTTCGAGGAACGGATGTATTCGGTGGGGAAGATCCCCGGGTCGTTCTTCCGGCGCGAGGGCCGTCCCTCGGAGCAGGCAACCCTGACCTGCCGACTCATCGATCGGCCGTTGCGCCCGTCCTTTGCCGACGGTTATCGCAACGAGACCCACATCGTGGTCACCACTCTCTCGGTCGATCAGGAGAATCCCTTCGACGTGATCGCGTTGAACGGCGCCTCCGCCGCGCTCAGCGTGAGTGGTCTTCCCTTCGAAGGCCCTCTCGGTGGAGTCCGCATGGCCCTCGAGAAAGGCGAGTGGATGGTATTCGCCACCGAAGACGAGCTCGACGAGTCCGTGTTCGAGATGGTGGTCGTGGGACGTCGCAATGACGCGGGTGAGATCGACATCGTCATGGTGGAGGCCGGCGCAACCGAGGAGGGCTACCGGTTGGTCAGCGACGGGGACGCTCCCTCCGATGAGACGGCAGTGGCCGAGGGCCTCCAAGAGGCGAAACAGCACATCTCCGACCTCATCGACCTGCAGAACGAGCTGGTCTCCAAGGTGGAGGTCCCCGAGTTCACCTGGAACCCGGTGGTCGAGTACACCGATGACATCTACTCCCGGGTCGAGTCGGCGACCGGCGACCGGATCAAAGAGGTACTTCAGATCGCCGGCAAGCAGGATCGGCAGGATGCCGAGGGCGAACTGTTCGACGCCCTAGTGGCCGAGTTGGGTGTCGAGGAGGACGACTCCGAGACCCTCAAGCAGGTCAAGAACGCCTTCCGCAGCGTATTCAAGAAGACCGCCCGAAGACGTGTCGTCGAGGACGGGGTCCGCATCGATGGACGCGGAGCCGCGGACATCCGACCGCTCACCATCGAGATCGGTGCCGTCGAGCGGACCCACGGATCGGCGCTGTTCCAGCGGGGGGAGACCCAGGTGCTGAACATCACCACCCTCGGCATGCTCAAGATGGAGCAGATGCTCGACACACTCGACATCGCCGAGGCCAAGCGGTACATGCACCACTACAACTTCCCGCCGTTCTCGACGGGCGAAGCAGGTTTCATGCGCGGTCCGAAGCGTCGCGAGATCGGGCACGGTGCGCTCGCCGAAAGGGCGCTGCTGCCGGTGATCCCTAGCTCGGACGACTTCCCCTACGCCCTGCGTCTCGTCTCCGAGGTGCTCGCCTCGAACGGGTCGTCGTCGATGGCGTCGGTGTGTGGTTCGTCGTTGTCACTCATGGACGCCGGAGTGCCCATCGCGGCACATGTCGCCGGCATCGCCATGGGACTGATCAACGAGGGTGACGAGTTCATCACTCTCACCGACATCCTCGGAGCCGAGGACGCTCTCGGCGACATGGACTTCAAGGTGGCCGGGACGGCCGAGATGATCACTGCCCTCCAGCTCGACACCAAGATCCAGGGTCTCCCCTCGGAGGTGCTGGAGTCGGCTTTGGGCCAGGCCCGCGAGGCCAGGCACTTCATCCTCGACGCTATGTCGCAGGTCATCGCCGAGCCACGTGAGGAGATGAATCAGTGGGCTCCTCGCATCGAGTCGATCGAGATCCCCAAGGACAAGATCGGCGAGGTCATCGGTCCCAAGGGCGCGGTCATCCGCGAGCTAGAAGAGACCACCGGAGCCAAGATCGAGATCGAAGAGGGCGACGGCATCGGGATAGTCCGCATCGCATCGAGCGACGGCGAGGCCCTTGCCGCCGCCAAGGAGAGGGTGACTCAGATCGCTTTCCCGCCAGAGGCCGCAGTCGGAGAGACCTACGAGGGCAAGGTGGTGAACATCACCAAGTTTGGTGCCTTCGTCAACATCCTCCCCGGCCGGGATGGCCTGTTGCACATCTCCCGACTCGACGGCTCCAAGCGGGTCGAAAGGGTGGAGGACTATCTGTCCGAGGGCGATGAGCTCGAGGTCCGGGTCCGCGAGATCGACCGCGGCAAGGTCAGCCTCGAGCTAGTGGAGGCTCTCCCCGGAGCGACCCTCCCCAACGGTGACTCCTCCTCAGGTGGCGGTGGAGGTGGCGGCGGACGCGACCGGGGCCAGCAGAACCGTGGCGATCGTGGCGGTCGGGGTCGCGGGGACAAGAGTGACTCCAAGAGTGATCGTCGCCGTGACGACAACGGCGGCTCCGCCGAGAAGTCCGAGAAGGGACGGCGCAAGGCACCCCAGAGCTTCTCGGAGGCGTTCGACCAGATGCAGGACTGAGACACGACTCGTCTGCCAAGTGAGAACGGGCCGATCTCCGGATCGGCCCGTTCTCGTTGGCCGCCGCCCCTTACAATCGAAGGGGCTGGACATCCCCCAGCAATCGGAGTTCCATGGCTGTCGAATTGGACGGCAACGTCAGGATGCGCGGCGACACCGGTCCTGGTGTCGCCGTGCGGATCCTGGCCGAGGGCGGAAGGCTGCGCCTCGTGGCCGGAAACGAGTTGGTCGGCGATTGGCAGGTGTCCGACATCGGCATCAGCTCGCTTCAGGAGGGTTTCAACATCAAGGCCGAGGGTGAGGAGTTCATCCTCCGCACCGACGACGATGTCGCTTTGGCCGAGGAGCTGGGTGTGGCGGCGGCCTCCCCGCGTCTCGCCAGGCGGTTGGCGGCGCGACACAACCCCGAAGAGCGGGAGTTGCCCGCCGATCCGCCGGCCATCTCATCCAATCTGGGGGCTATCGGCTTCGCCGTGGCCGGGGCTCTCATCGTCCTGGGGGGAACATTCCTCAACCTCGCCGACCCCGGCGCGGCCGCCGCGAGCGGGGAGTTCGACTTCTGGGTCGCCTTCATGGTCGGGGGAGTACTGATGATCGGTGTCGCCTACGTGATGTCGATCGGGAGTCGGCTGGCCCGTGTGGTCGCCGCCACGGTGGTCATCGTCATGGTGCTGCTCTTCGGTCTCGCGGTCAGGGGTGGCGAGGCCAGCGTGAGTCGACTGACTGCGTTCGGTTTCATCGCCGGCGGCCTGGTCATAGGTGTGGCGGTGTTGTTCAGCGGAAGTGTGGGTGAGCCCGACTGACGGTCGGGGCTGTCGATGCCAGAGTTGCCCGACATCGTGGTCTACATCGAGGCGCTGGAGCAACGGATCCTGGGCGAGACCGTGACCGGTGTTCGGGTGGTGTCACCGGCGGTGATGAGGACTTATGACCCGCCCTACGACGCTCCGGTGGGGCTCGAGGTGATCGAGCTGCATCGGGTGGGGAAGCGGATCGCGTTCGGCATGGGAGAGGGTGCAGAGAGACCAGCCGATCTCTACTTGGTGATCCACCTCATGGTGGCGGGGCGTCTCCGCTGGGAGGCGCCGGGCAAGGCGATCCCGAGGAAGGTGGGTCTGGCCGCACTCGACTTCGAGCACGGGTCGCTCATCCTCACCGAACAGGGAACTCACAAGCGCGCCGGGATGTGGCTCTTTCGTGACTGGGCAGGGGTGACAGCCTTGGACCGTGGTGGCATCGAGCCGCTCGAAGCCTCACCGGGCGAGTTCGCCAGCGCGATCAGGGCCGAGAACCGAACTCTGAAACGTGCCCTCACCGACCCCCGCATCTTCTCCGGCATCGGCAACGCCTACTCGGACGAGATTCTGTGGGCGGCCCGGCTCTCCCCGGTGAAGCGGACCTCTCAGTTGACCGCCGAGGAGGTGGAGCGTCTCCACGGTGCCGTGGTGGATTCACTGGAGTCGTGGACCCGGGCCCTCCGCGAGGAGGTCGGGGAGGGATGGCCGACCAAGGTGACCGCCTTCCGTGACGAGATGGCGGTCCACGGCAAGTTCGGGGAGCCTTGTCCCCGCTGCGGGTCGAAGGTGCAGCGCATCGTGTATTCGGACAACGAGACCAACTACTGCGCCACCTGCCAGACCGGGGGCAAGCTCCTCGCCGACCGCTCGCTCTCCAGGCTGCTCAGAGACGACTGGCCCAAGACTCTCGAGGAGCTGGAGGAGGCCTAGGGAGGCCGGTCAGGTCTTGATCTGACGAGCCCCGATGAAGGCCATAGCGAACCCGGCGTAGGCGACCAGAGCCCCGATCACCTCGAAGACCTCGTCGAGGGCACTGCCGGCGAATCGGACGTCCTCGATGATGGTCAGCACCCCGACGAGGGCGATGGTGTAGCCGAGCACCTTCATCAGCAGTGGAAGGGGGTGGTATCGCTCCACTCCGGTCCGGTCGACACGAGGCAGCAGGACCGCGGCTATCGCCGGAACCACGGCGAGCCAGGCCACCCCGTAGGTGTTCGTCAGGACGCCGAAGATCAACCACACCGCGACTATCACCATCCCGGCGAAGGCAACCAGGCCCTCACCGCTGGTGAAGTCCCCGGCTCCCTCCAGGACGTTGTCGAGTTGGTCCGCGGGGGTGGGTTCGGGGACGGGCTCGGTTCCATATGACTCGTCGGTCATCTCTTGCTCCTGATCGGCGACGTGTCCGCCGACTCTATTCGTGAATCGTGTTACCGGTCGTGTGAGACCGACTCATCGTGAGTCGGCTGCCAGGTTTGTCACGCCGCGCCGCTCCATGTTGCCCCAACCACGTGTTCTCTTCCCACCGAGCAGAGCCCGGATTCGCCAGAGCACGGTCAGCTGGCGGAGACCGAGGTTCTCGATCGCTGCCACCGCGATCAGCCGGGAAGTGTCCGTCGGGCTGTTGAAGTAGCCGAACGATTCGTCGAGCAGCAGCGCTATCAGTGAGTTGAGCAGTCCCATTCCGAGGGCGATCAGGAGCAGCCAAGCCAGGGCAGTCGTGTCGATGGCGCCCAGCAGCCAGGCGGTGGGGACGACGAACCAACCGATGAACTCGACGATGGGGGCGAGATACTCGAAGAGCACGAACCCGGGCCAGGCCACCGTCCCCATCTGACGGTATCTGGGGTTGAAGGTCATGTCGCGGAAGTCGCTCACGACCCTCATCAATCCCCGGTGCCAGCGAATCCGCTGGCGTCTCAGCACCCTGACGGTGTCCGGCACCTCTGTCCAGATCACCGCGGCAGGCTCGTACACGATGCGATACGGAATGCCTCTCTCCAGCATGTGGCGGTGGATCCTCATCGTCAGGTCCATGTCCTCGCCCATGTGGCCTGCGGTGAGACCTCCCACCTCGACGACCACGGACTTCTTCCAGATGCCGAAGGCACCGGAGACGATGGGGACCGAGTTCATCCAGGACCATGCGGGACGGCTGGCAAGGAAGTTCCGGATGTACTCGAGGATCTGCATCCTGGGTATGAGCCGGCGTGGGACGCCGGCCTCGATGATGTGACCCAACTCGACCCGGCTTCCGTTCAACGGCCTCACGTTGCCTCCCACCCCCACCGTACGCTCCCGGTCCTCGACCACCCGCTGCATGGAGTGGACGAGACAGTCGGGGTCGAGCACCACGTCGGCGTCGGTGCAGAACACGTAGGGATGCCTGGCGACGTTGATCCCCGCGTTGAGGGCGTCGGCCCGGCCACCGTTCTCCTTGTCGATGACGGTGATGTCGACTCCCGATCGGCCCCGGTAGATGGCCCTGATCGGGGCGGATTCCAGGTCGGGACGGAAGGGAATGCGCACCTTCTCGAGATCGAAGGCCTCGATGAGCGCCGCCAGGGTGTTGTCATGTGAGCCGTCGTTGATGACGACGATCTCGAAGCGGGGATAACGAACGATCGACATCGACCGGACCGCATCGACGATCCCGACCTCTTCGTTGTAGGCGGCGATGATGATCGAGACCGGGGGTGAGGTCTTGCTGGAGAGCATCTCTCCCACTCTGCCGAATCTGCGCAGGTGGTGGTTGCGGCGCAAGGCCGCCGCGGAGACCACGGCGAGGAACAACATGTAGGCCTGCATGGCGATGAAATACGCGATCGTGGCGTATCCGACCCATTTCATGACCTCCCAGATCACGAGTCGCCCTCCGCACTCATATGGGCGAGCAGAGGCTCGTGTCAAGAGCCGCCCTGGTCGGCTCTTCGCCTCGCCGAGACCAGCTCGCCGACATCGATGAGTGCCTCGGCGGCTGCGTCGGCGGCGTACGGGTCCTCGTCGTCGAGAGTCTGGTAGAGAGCCGCCACCCCGTCGGGCAGTCTGGCGATGGCGCCCGCCGCCGAGCGACGTACCCACCAGTTCTCGTCGCGCATCGCCTCGACGAGATGACTGATGGTCGAGGGATCGCCGAGACCGCCGAGAGAACTGGCCGCCTTCGCACGGATCTCCCATCTCGAGGCGCGGAGTCTCTGCTCCAGGGCGGGCAGAGCTTCGGGGCTGCCCAGTTCTCCCAGCGTCTCGATGGTGGCCACTTCGACCTCGAGGTGGAGACTCTCGTCGAGCAGCTCCAACAGGGGGCTCACCGCCTGATCGTCCTGGACCTGGGCGATAGTGCGCAGGGCGAGGGCGGGACCTCGATGGTCGAAACGGTGATTGATCTTGATATATGCCAGCAGCGGCGAGGTCGCCTTGGTCCCGAATCCCACCAGAGTGTCGGAGAATCGGACCCGGACCCATGGGATCTCCTCGTTGAACCGGGACACGATCTCGTCGATGGCCGGTGTCCATCTGATCCGACCCAGGCCCCGGGCGCACTGGATGCGGATCTCCGGCTCCCGGTCGTCGAGATGTGCCATCAACGTGTCGGCCGACGACTCGTCGCCGAGCTCGGCGAGGGCCACTGCAGCCCTCAGCCGTCTCCCGAGGAGCCACGGGGAGTCGAGGTGGCGCCTCTGACGCTCGATGACACCGTGACGGTTCACGATGCGGTGGAGGGTCGACACCTCGTCCCCTGAGATCGCGTTGCGCATGTCGATGAGAGCGTCGAGGAAAGAGGGGTCCTCTGCAATGGCCTCGGTTATGGGCTCCGTGTTGTTCGCGAAGGAGAGGCAGCGGCTGAGGAGGCCGAGGTAGCTCTTCCGACGGGCGTCATGGTCGTGCATCCGGTGACGGTGGATCACCTTCAAGAGGACCAACGCCATGAGCAGTAGGGCATTGACCGTGAAGATGACCAGGACGGCCACCTGAAGGAGCAGGTCCGACGGCATGTGACATGAATATCGGACGTCTGTGTCCCATGTTGAGGTACTTGGCCGGGACACCCCTGCGTGACCTGGGCTTTCAGGTCTGCATCTTGATGCGCGCCATCAACTCCGTTATCCGAAAGGGTTTACGGACAAAGTCGACGGCCCCGCGGTCGAAGCTCTCGACGGCCGTTCGGTCGTCGTCGACGCCGGTGAGCATCAGGACCGGGGCGTCCATCCCCTCCTCGTGCCAGCGGGCGATCACATCGAGGCCCAGGAGCCCGGGCATCAACTGATCGAGGATGATCAGGTCGTATCCACCCGCGCTGCCCAGCTCGTAGGCGCTCAATCCGTCTTTGGCGACTTCCACCTCGTAACCGGCGCTCTCCAAGGCGGTCTGTAGCAGGGCTCTGATCGTCTCGGAGTCGTCGGCAACGAGGATTCTCTTCTTTTCGCTCACCAGGACCGTGATCGTAATGGCGCAGCTGTCTGGTCATGGAGTCCTTGGTTGTCACCGAACATATGTTCGATAAGATGGAGCGTCTTCAGGGAGTCAGATAATTGATCGAAGGCCTTGCGACAGTCGATGTCGCCGCACATGCGGCCGACGAGAAGAGGTTGCTCGACCTACAACCCGGGCGGGTCACCGAGCTGGTCGGGGCCCCCGGGACCGGTTTGACGCGTCTGGGTCTGAGGCTGATCGCTTCCCATTCCCGGGTGGCTCCGGTGGTGGCGCTCGATGTCAGGGGTTGGATCTCACCCGAGGCGGCATGGGAAGCCGGGGTGATCCCCGAGAGGCTGGTGGTGGTCAGGTGCGGCGACTCTGCTCTGTGGTCCAAGGTGACCGCTGCACTCCTCGAGGGAGTGCGTGCCATGTATGTCGAGGTGCCTTCTCGTGTCGGAGAGCGCGATCTGCGACGTCTTGCCGCCCTGGCCCGGGCTCGCCGGGTGGCGGTGGCGATGAGGCCACTGCGGGACGGCCTGCCCGGCGGTATCGCCTACCTCAGGCTGCGCGCGCTCGGGGTCACCTGGGAGGGGGCGGACCGCGGTCATGGGAGATTGACCAGGCGTCGTCTCGTGCTGGAGGCGACGGGCAAGGGGGTAGCGGGGGTGTCACGTCGATTCGAGGTCGAAGATGAAGGTGCGGACTCTGTGCGTGTGGTTTCCGATGTGGTCGTTGACCAGGTCAGACGCGACATCGGGTGATCCGTTGATGGTGGTGGACGATCGGGGGGTGGCCGCGGCCACCGACGATGTGCTCGCCGTCGGGGTCAACCCGGGAATGCCTCGCCGCGAGGCAGAGGCGCTGGCTCCCTTCGCCACGGTGATGATCAGGGACGTGGGGGAGGAGACCCGCAGATTCGAGTCGGTAGTCACCACAGTGGAGGATCTCGTGCCCAAGGTCGAGGTGGTCGCTCCTGGTCTGGTCTTCGTCCCGGTCACCGGTGCGGTCCGTTTCTACGGCGGGGAGGAGGCGCTGGCCAAGAGGGTGGATGAGGCAATCAGCGACCATTTCCTCCCCCAGGAGCGAGGCGACGCTGGGGGGAGAGACAGGGAGAAGAGTGTCGCCGCAGGCGACGGAGGGGGCAATGGCTGGACGTTCATGATCGGTATAGCTGACGGTCCCTTTGCCGCCCGATGGGCAGCTGCCACCGCCTCACCAGGAAAGCCTCTGATCGTCACCGACACCATCTCCTTTCTCTCCCGGCTCGACCTCGGTGCGCTTCGGGAGGCGATGGGTGGTGAGGAGATGATCGATACCTTCCGTTGGCTGGGGATCTCGACCCTCGGTGACCTGGCCAGGCTGCCCCGTGAGACCCTCGCCTCTCGTTTCGGCAGCCCAGGCCTGCTGGCTCACCGTCTCGCCAGTGGTGACGACCGCATGCTCGAGCCACGGGAGATCCCAGATGACCTGATGGTGGGGATGTCCTTCGAAGATCCGTTGGAGAGTCTCGACGTGGTTGCTTTCGCTGGTCGCGATCTGGCAGAGAAGCTGTTGGGGAAGCTCCGCCCCTGCGCGCTGGCCCCCCACGCGGTGACCATCAGCGCAGAGTCTGCACATGGGCCGGCCAGGTCGAGGACATGGCGCTCGGCCGACCCGTTCACGGGCAAGGAACTGAGTGACCGGGTGTGGTGGCAGCTCAGGGCGTGGGTGGAGTCGTCCGGTATCCCGGGAGGTATCACCGCGTTGCGTATCGTCCCGGCCGAGCTCTCCGGGGAAGGGCGCCAACTCGGGCTCTTCAGCGACGAGTCGTCGTTGGTAGAGACCGGGCGCGCACTCGCACGCGTACAGGCGATCTTGGGCCCCGACGCCGTCCTCCGGGCGAAGGCGCAAGGGGGTCGCATGCCGGCAGAGCGGGTCGTCTGGTCACGTTGGGGCGAGCCGGATACCCCGGAGGACCGAGACTCCGGTGCGCCGTGGCCGGGAGCGACGCCATCTCCTGCACCAGCCCTGGTGCCTCCCCGTCTCGATCCCATCGAAGTGGAATGGGACGGGGGGATGCCCGCCCGGGTCAGGTTGGGGTCGAGATGGGAGCCGGTTCTCACCTGGAGCGGGCCCTGGAGGTTGAGCGGCCGGTGGTGGGGAGGAGAAGGCGACGCGGACCGCTATCAGATGGTCACATCGGTAGGTGCCTTCCTCTGCGTCGTGTCCGGGGGCCGGGCCTTCCTCGCCGGCATCTATGACTGATATCAGCCCACCGGGCCGCCGAGGTCGCTGACCCTCCTGGCGATGATGCCGCGGACCTGGTCGCGCAGACTGTCTGCGTCCGCCTGTGTCAACCCCGCGGTGGAGATGGGAGGGTCGATGATCGCGGTCACCGGCCCACCCCGGAACCACGGCTTTCCCGGCACCGCCGCCTCGTAGGTCCCCTGAATCGAGAGGGGGAGGATCGGCAGTTGGCTGGCGATCGCCATGGTGAAAGCGCCCTTCTTGAAGGGCTTCATCACCCCGTCTCTCGGCCTGGTGCCCTCCGCGTAGATGATCAGGCTCCGGTTGTGGGCGATCAGCTCTCTGGCCTGTTGGTTCACCGAATTGTGGATCGCCCCGCGAGCGCTCCGGTCGACCTCGATGATGCCGACGGCTCGCATCGCCTGGGCGAGCAGAGGAATGCGAAACAGCTCCTTCTTCGCCAGATATCGGATGGGAAGGTCCACGGCCAGGAAGCAGACCATGATGTCGAGTGTGGAGAGGTGATTTGCCACCACCACATAGGACCGGGAGGGATCTATGTGCTCCTGTCCCTCCACGGAGAGCTCTGTGCCGGATGCCAACAGCCACATCCGGGACCACCAGCGAATCACCTTCTCGATGGCAGGGGGGTCCGGCCTGGTGACCACGAGGGCAATCACCGATAGGGCTCCGACGATGGTGACGAGCACGCCGACCACCCAGGTGAGGATGGTGCGGTAGAGGATGGAGGCCCAGCGCATCAGGGGGCGAGGCTAGTGCCCCGACCAGTAACGTTTGCCTCGTTCAGGACGGCCAGAGCACTAGTGGGAGGTCTACCCTCCCGCCGGTGGACAAGAAGGAGTTACGCGCCGAGATGCGCGCCCAACCCCCGGTCGAGCCGGAACAGAACCGGCTGGTGGTGGAGGCGCTCTTCACCTGGCTCTCGGCGCGAATGCCCGGGACCGCATCCGCCTTCCTGGCCATGCCCGGTGAGGTAGACGTCAGTCCCTTGTTCACCCGTCTCCCCGGTTGGCGCTGGGTGCTGCCCCGGGTCGAGGAAGACGGGTCGATGACCTTTCGCGATCGTGATCTGCCCCGAGAGACCCATCGTCTCGGCATGGAGCAGCCCACGGGGTCCGGACCCGCGATCCCGGTCCACGAGATCGACGTGTTCCTCACCCCTGGTCTCGCCTACGACCGTTCGGGCGGTCGCCTCGGCAAGGGCGGCGGCTTCTATGACCGGGTGCTGGCGCAGATGAGGTCCGATGCACTGGCCGTCGGGGTCACGGTGACGGGTCGGGTCGTCGATGAGGTGCCGATGAGGGCCCACGACCGCCCGATGGACCTGGTCGCCACCGAGGAGGGTGTCATCCTCTGCTCGACCAGCCGCTGATCCGATCGATGGAAATCGCGATCGCCGGCCCCCTGGGCGGGCGGTCGCCGTACTGGTGGTACTTGACGGCGAGGGCGGCCCGTCCGTCGGACCAGACTGGGTCGTCGGCGTGGATGCTGGCCGCTCCGTCGACCCTCACCCACAGGAGTCGGGTCCAGTCCTCCGACCAGTGGTCGATGAGCAGCGAGGCGTAGGGGTTGGCCTCGATGTTGGCCAGTCGCTGGAGACGGGTAGTCGTCTTGGGCTTGTGGTCCACCATGGTCACCACCACGTTCCCGACCACGGCGAACGTGACGGGGACCACATGCGGCCCGCCGTCGGGTCGTACCGTCGCCAGATGACCGACCCGAGCGGCCTCCAGACGTGCCCGGGCCTCAGCCTCGTCCATCGAGGGTCAACAGCGGCGCCACCGTTCGCCAGGTCGTCTCGGCCCATCGGGCGTGCCCGGCGCCGCTGACGTGGAACAGGTCTGCGGCCCAGAGGGTGGGGTCGCTGTTCCAGGCGGCGGCATTGTCGCTGCGCTGATCGACCACGGCCGTCTCGTGTCTCGCCGCCACCTCCCAGTGGACCCGGTCGAAGCGGCGTGCCCGTCTCGACATCAGGTTGCTCAACGGGGGATAGAGCCGTGGGATGGTCCCGAGAACGCCGACACCACTCTGGACCACTGTTGCCCCGCTCCCGGCGAGGGCGCTGATCAGACGTTCGAGGTCGGCGGCGAACCTCCGGAGCGGAACAGCCTTGATGGCGTCATTGGCACCTACGGAGACGAAGACCAGATCGGGCTCGAAGGCGATGGCGGAGTCGAGTTGGTTCTCGAGAACGTCGCTGGCCCTCGATCCCCCGACGGCGAAAGAGCGAAGGACCACATGCCGGCTCTCGGCGAGCCGTAGGCACACCCGGCTGACCCAGATCTCGTGGGGGCCGGCCACCCCCGGAGCTGTCACCGAGGAATCGCCGAGGACCGCTACCCGGAGGGTGGGATGGGACGGATCCCCGAATTCACCCGACGGGTCGAACTCCTCGAGGGCAGGTGCGGGACGCAGGACCGCATAAGCGGCTTCCAATCCGAGGATGGCGATACCAGCCATCGCCCCGCGTCGAAGTAATCGCCCGACCATCGTCTCCATATTGCCAGCGCCGGAGCCGTTGTCTAGCTGTTGGCAGCGCGCTCGATCCTCTCGCGCAGGCCGAAACGGCCCTTTGCTTCGGTGAGGTCGACGACGGCTCCGATCTCGTTGGAGAAGGTCGACGGGTCGTCGGGATAGAAGTCGAAGCTCTCGCCGTCGATGTCCAGCGAGAACTTGTATATCGATGTGCGTTCGGCCGTGACCGATTGCAATGACCACGAACCGAGGCGACGTCTGCCTGCTGCGATCCTGAATCGACCATCTGCGATGTCGACCAGGACGCTGCTCGGTTCGAGGTCCGGTCCTTGTAGCCGCCCTGTGAATTGAGCCATCCCGCTCTTCAATCTAGTCGGATGGGATCGGTTCGGGGCAAAGGTCGATTATCTACCCGACATGTGACTAGTCATGGAGCTGGGCTGGACCTCGTCTCCGGCACCATGTCGGATGGGATCGAGCAACCTGACCAGTTGGTCGAGGTCGCGGTCGGACAGACCGAGCGTGGCGAACACCTCGTTGACCGCTGCCGTGGCCGGATCGAGCAGGTCGCGGCCCTTGGGGAGCAGGACCGCATGAACCACCCGGTTGTCGGCCCGGTCGACCACACGCTCGATCAGCCGTTCTCGCTCCAGTCGCTTCACCGCGCTGGTCACACTCGCCGGATGCACCTGGAGACGGTCGCTGATCTTGCCCATGGGCAGGCTCCCGGTACGACTGAATCCGAGGAGTCGGAGTATCTCGAAGCGAGCGAAAGTGAGCCCGAGTGGGGCCAGCACCTCCTCCACCCGCCCGGCCAGGATCTGCTGCACCCGGGTGATGGTGGTCACTGCCGCCATGCCGGCGGCGGCCTCTCCCCAGCCATGGGCGACCCATTGGCGTCGGGCCTCGGCGATGGGGTCACGCAGTCTTGGTCCGTCACTCATTTCCTTTGACATCAAACTATTCGCTTCGTATCCTGATGGCAAACATGTCGAAGCAACATTTGGCCAACAAGGTCAGGTTCGTGACCGCCACCTCACTCTTCGACGGTCACGACGCCTCGATCAACATCTTCAGGAGGATCCTGCAGGCTTCAGGGGCCGAGGTGATTCACCTCGGTCACAACCGAAGCGGCGTCGACATCGTGGACGCGGCAATCCAGGAGGACGCCCATGCCATCGCGGTCACCTCCTATCAGGGTGGCCACATGGAGTTCTACCGCTACCTGCGCGACCTCCTCCTCGAGAGGGACGCCGACCACATCCGGATCTTCGGCGGGGGAGGCGGCACCATCCTCCCCGACGAGGGGGAGGAACTGGCCTCGTACGGGGTCACCAGGATCTACTCGCCCGACGACGGTCGCTCCATGGGCCTCACCGGTATGGTCGCCGACATGCTCGCCCGCTCCGACTATCCGCGTGGTGAGCTCGGCCCCGACTTCGATCTCGATGCCCTGGGCACCGACACGCCCGGTCTCGTGGCCTCGCTGATATCGGCGGCGGAGAACTACACCGACAAGTACGCCGACGTCTGGGAGCGTCTGGAGACCCGGGCGATGTCCTCGGAGGCGCCTGTGATCGGAGTCACCGGCACCGGTGGTTCCGGCAAGTCGAGCCTCGTCGACGAGATCGTGCGTCGGATGCTGGCGGACTTCGAGGAACGGACCATCGCCATCATCTCCGTCGACCCTTCCAAGCGCCGGTCCGGAGGGGCGCTGCTCGGCGATCGGATCAGGATGAACTCATTGCCCCATCCCCGTGCCTACATGAGATCGCTCGCCACCAGGCAGTCGAACCTGGCGCTTTCGCCACATGTCCAGCACGCCATCGACATCGTCAAGGCAGCCGGCTACGACCTGGTGATTCTGGAGACATCGGGGATCGGCCAGTCCGACACCGAGATCGTCGACCATTCCGACCATGCCCTCTACGTGATGACCCCGGAGTACGGGGCGGCCACCCAACTGGAGAAGATCGACATGCTCGACTTCGCCGACCTGGTGGCGATCAACAAGGCGGACAAGCAGGGGGCCGAGGACGCCCTCCGCGACGTGCGCAAGCAGTACCAACGAAACCGTCTCGCCTTCGACATCGCCGGCGACGAGTTGCCCGTGTATCTGACGGTGGCATCGGACTTCAACGACCCCGGCACCAACCGCTTCTACCGGGCCCTCGTCGGTCGTCTCGGCCTCGAGTCGACTCTCGATATCCCAATCGAGGGCGCCACGAAACAGCATGTCGTCCCACCCGATCGCAGCCGGTATCTGGCCGAGATCGTCGAAGAGATCCGCCGCTACGACAACTGGTCCCAGGAGCAGGCCGACGCCGCCGAGCGGATCTACCGGCTCGAGGGGGCGGCTCAGGAAGGTGTCGAGCTCTCCGAGCAGATCACCGCGGCACGCGACGCCGCCGACGCCGGGAACCTCCGGGCGCTGGAGCGCTGGGACGCACTGGTCGCCGAGTACTCGGGCGAGGAGTTCGTCTATCACGTCAGGGGCACCGAGATCAGGGTGCCCCTCCACACCGAGACCCTCTCCCACACCAGGGTGCCCAGGGTCGCTCTGCCCCGCTACCGCTCGTGGGGGGATCGTCTCCGTTGGCTGCTCCAGGAGAACGTGCCCGGAGAGTTTCCCTACACCGCGGGGGTGTTTCCCTTCCGACGCGCCACCGAAGACCCAGCGCGCATGTTCGCCGGGGAGGGGCCTCCGGAGCAGACCAACCGCAGGTTCCACTACCTGTCGGAGGGGATGCCGGCGCGGCGTCTCTCCACCGCCTTCGACTCGGTGACCCTCTATGGCGACGATCCGCACGAGCGCCCCGATATCTACGGGAAGGTGGGCAACTCCGGGGTCTCGATCGCAACTCTCGACGACGCCAAGAAGCTCTACTCCGGATTCGACCTCGACGACCCGGCCACGTCGGTGTCGATGACGATCAACGGTCCGGCGCCGATGATCCTCGCCTTCTTCCTCAACGCCGCCATCGACCAGGCCTGTGAGGCCTACATCACCGAGAACGACCTGTGGGACGGAGTCGAGGCGAAGATCGCTCGCCTGTACGGCGACCATCCCCGGCCCGAGTACCACGGCGAGCTGCCTCCGGGACACGAGGGCCTGGGCCTGCGTCTCCTCGGGGTCACCGGCGACCAGGTGCTGCCGTCCGACGTCTACGAGCGGATCAAGGCGGAGACCATCTCCACGGTGCGGGGGACGGTGCAGGCCGACATCTTGAAAGAGGATCAGGCTCAGAACACCTGCATCTTCTCCACCGAGTTCGCCCTCCGGATGCAGGGCGACATCCAGCAGTACTTCGTGGACAACGACGTGCGCAACTTCTACTCGGTGTCGATCAGCGGATATCACATGGCCGAGGCGGGGGCCAATCCCATCACCCAGCTCGCGTTCACCCTGGCCAACGGGTTCACGTTCGTCGAGAACTACCTGGCCCGGGGCATGGACATCGACGACTTCGCCCCCAACCTCTCCTTCTTCTTCTCCAATGGGATCGACGCCGAGTACGCGGTGATCGGACGGGTGGCCCGCCGCATCTGGGCCAAGACGATGAAGCACAGGTTCGGGGGCAACGAGCGCTCCCAGAAGCTCAAGTACCACATCCAGACCTCCGGCCGCTCTCTGCACGCCCAGGAGATCGGCTTCAACGACATCCGGACCACCCTCCAGGCGCTGTATGCCCTCTACGACAACGCCAACAGCCTGCACACCAACGCCTACGACGAGGCCATCACCACCCCGACCGAGGAGTCGGTGCGCCGGGCCCTGGCCATCCAGCTCATCATCAACAAGGAGCTGGGGCTCAACAAGAACGAGAACCCTCTCCAGGGCAGCTTCATCATCGAGGAGCTGACCGACCTGGTCGAGGAGGCGGTGCTCGCCGAGTTCGAGCGCATCAACAGCCGTGGGGGAGTGTTGGGGGCGATGGAGCGCCAGTACCAGCGGACGAAGATCCAGGAGGAGTCGCTCTACTACGAGCAGAAGAAGGAGTCGGGCGAGTACCCGGTGGTCGGGGTCAACACCTTCATCTCGAAGGGGGGCTCACCCTTCCAGATCCCCGAGCACCTGATCAGATCGACGGACGAGGACAAGGTGCGCCAGATCGCCAACCTGCGCGCCTTCCAGGAGCGCAACAAGCAGGCGGCAGAAGACTCACTCGCCGAACTGCAGCGGGTGGCAGTCCACGGCGACAACATCTTCGAACAGCTAATGGAGACCGCCAAGGTGGCCTCACTGGGCCAGATGAGCCAGGCCCTCTACGAGGTGGGCGGCCAGTACCGACGGAACATGTAGGTGCCGGGCAGTCGTACACCGGACACTGCCTGTCCGCTATTGGATCTACGCTGCACGGGTGGCTGAGTATGAGGTCCGTCCCCTGAGGCCCGACACCTGGGATGCCTTCGCCGCGCTGGTCGAGCGTCACAACGGTGTCTGGGGCGGGTGCTGGTGTCTCGCATTTCACGCCAAGACTCCGGACATGGGTCAGAGCGTCGAAGGAAACCGCGCGGTGAAGTTGCGACTGGTCAGCGAGGGGCAGGCGCACGCCGCCGTCGTCTTCGACGGTGATCGTGCCGTCGGGTGGTGCCAGTACGGGTCCCCGGAAGAGCTGCCACGTATCACCCACCGCAAGGAGTACGAGGCAGGGCTCGTCGAGCCGGCGGACTATCGGATCACCTGTTTTTTCGTGGACCGGGACTACCGACGGGATGGTGTGTCGGCGGTCGCCTTGCGAGGTGCTCTCGATCTGATCTCCGAGTCGGGTGGTGGAGTGGTGGACGGGTTCCCCTACGACACCGAGGGAGAGAAAGCCAACGCCTCGTTCCTCTACAACGGCACACGAAGCCTCTTCGAACGGGCCGGCTTCGAGTACGAGCGGCCCAAGGGCAAGAACCACTGCGTGATGCGCGCGACGATCGCCGCCGGCTGATCGCAGCACCTGGTAGGTGCCTCGTCGGCCCAGTGGTCTTGGTGGTGGATGTCGCAGTGTCAGGGTTTGGCTCGGCATCCGGGGCCTTGGCAGTGGCGGTCGCGGGCGGTGATGGCGCGTCGTTGTGCGGGGGACGAGACTCTGGTTTTGCGGCCGACGTCGAGGACTTCGGAGTCTGGGTCGAAGATGATGCGGGTGATCGAACAAGAAATCACGCCGACGAGACGAGAGGAGCCGTTGATCCGACAGCTCTGGCCGCACGCCAAGTGGCTATGGCTGGGTTGCGGTCAAGACCTGGGACCTGTGGTACCGGCCCCCATCTGCCGTGCGGCGGCCACCTAACCCCAACCCATCATTGGCGGTCCCGGAAAATCAGGCCGGTTTGATCACAGCCACGTTGAAAGGTGTGGCCTTACCCTTGAGTCGCAGTTCGCGATGCTCGAGGCCGGCGGTATCCAGTCCGATTCTCTTTGCGAGTTGCAGGCTTATCAGTATCTCGCCAACTCCCGCGCTGTCGGCTAAGCGTGCTCCAACGTTGATGTCGTCGCCGAGTGCGGTCATCTCTTTGGAGCCACCGTGCTCACCCAACATCCCGACGTAGGCATTGCCGGCGTGTACCCCGACCCCCAGCGGGATCCAAGGCCCGTCCTCGTTGGTGTGCCCTGTGGCACGTAGAAGTTCGACGGCGCAGTCCAATGCGGCTTGGGCATAATCGGGCCCGGCCATACCCGGAACGAAGTAGCCGATGGCCTGATCGCCGGCGAGACGACCGAGAAGGGCACCTGCGTCGACCAGCACCCTGGAGGATGTTCGATAGAACCGATTGATCAACTCTGTGAAAGCACGGTCACCGATGCGTTCAGCAGTCGGCGTAGATCCTCGCATGTCGGCGAAGACAGTCGCAATGTCGACATGGGTGCCACCGGGATGCTTGTCCCCCTGTTTGACACACGATTTGCAGACGTGCGGTTGCTGGCTCGATTGGCCTCTTCCGATCATCGACATGAGAGGACCGCCGACACCATCGAAGGGGCCGTGACAGAACATGCAGCGGGACTCTGCGGGAATAGCGCCGAGTAAGGCTCTTCCTTTGTCGAGCACCGCATTGCCTTCTGCGAACAACTGGTGCCAGATCTCCTCGTTCTCGGTCACTGGCCCCTCCACGCATCCATCGCTATGGCACTACTACCAACATTACCCATCCGCGCCAGCAGAGCCGGTGAGATCTCAGACAGCTCGAGATTGTTGCCCTG